>JBDTAI010000239.1:0-4509 GCA_039924685.1 Ktedonobacterales bacterium | reverse complement strand
GCGTCGTGTGGACAACCCTTGTGATGACATGCTCCAGGCGTAGGCGATACAGCTTCTAATAACGCCATGGAATTATCCTTCTGTACGCCGAACGCCTACATGCCGACCATGCGCCGAAGCTGCTCCCATCTGGGAGCGAGCTTCAGACACACCTTGCTCACGCCATATGCGTCCTGATTGATGCTGGCTTATTGGAGCTAGCTGGACGCGATGGGGAGACGATTAGCGGCGCTGGCGAAAATCGTCACGCCGTGAGGTATCGGGGCGCTCACGCGCCTCATTCACACGCAGCGCACGCGACTCCCATTCGACGCCATTGACCTGCTCAATCGCCTTGTGCGCCTCGTCATCCTGCGCCATCTCGACAAAGCCAAATCCCTTGCTTTGACCGGTGCTGCGATCAATCACCACAGTGGCTTCGACGACTTCACCGTAAGGGGTGAAGTATTGCGCGAGCTGCTCGTTAGTAGCAGAATAGGGGAGATTACCAACATAGATTCGGGTGGCCATCAGCCTACCTCCTTTGCATGGGACCAGTCGAACTGGCAGCGCCATACATGTCCGAGGGAATGACAGGGGGTATAAGGATGATGACATACTCATCCCAAAGCGCCCTCGGTGGAAAACATGACACGACGGATGTTACACAACATCTGTGCGTGATCAGTTCGTGCGCCCAGAGAATTGAGGTGGGCAAGAAGCAGAGGAGAGGGATGTCTCGAAAACCTGGCTGTCCACACCAACTGGTGTACGCGATGAACGACACTGCCATTATACCACATTTTTGCGGGAAGCTGCGGGAAGCATTGTCTGCGCGCCATCTGGATCACCGCCATCTGGGTCACCCACGCCACAAGCAACACGACACGCCACACGACGACCAGGCGCCTACCTGTCACGTTATGAGGTAAGCGCCTGGTCGCCAGCTATGCTGTTGTTGGGGGCGGAGGGAGAGGGATTCGAACCCCCGGACCTTACGGTCTTCGGTTTTCAAGACCGATGCAATCGACCACTCTGCCATCCCTCCGTCGCACAGCATACACCACAGGAATCAGATGGGCAAGCGCCACATGACATACAAGCATACTTCCCAGCGGCGTATATGCCCCTACATACTCTCTTCTCCAGCGTCCTGCCGCGTTTGCAAGTGGCCAGTGGCAGCGTTATACTGGGGATACAGTGCTGGTTGTAGCATGGCAGTGATCGTGGCTGTGATCGTGGCTGTGATCGCCCCACTGGAAACACCGCTGCGCCAGCATTCAAGACGATTCAAGCTACTGATTTTGCTGTTTACCGACAGGGGCTTTTGCTCTCAGGCGTGCTATAGACACGAACGGGAGATGCTATGACACCAGAGGATCAGGCGCGCCAACAGATTGACGACCTGCTGGCGCAGTGCGGCTGGGTGGTGCTGGATCGCCAGCGGCTGAACCTGGGCGCGGGGCGGGGCATCGCCGTGCGTGAGTTCTCGCTGCGCACTGGCGACACGGACTACCTGCTCTTTGTGGACCGTGAGGCGGTTGGCACGGTGGAGGCCAAGAAAGTGGGCGAGACGCTGACCGGCGTGGAGGAGCAGAGCGCCAAGTATCGCGTCGGCCTGCCCGCTGGTGTGCGCGCCAACCGCGAGCCGCTGCCCTTCACCTATGAGACCACCGGCATCGAGACGCGCTTCACCAGCCTGCTCGATCCCATGCCGCGTAGTCGGCAGGTCTTCGCCTTCCACCGTCCCGAGACACTGGCCGCATGGCTCGCACAGGCGCCCGCCACCGCGCCAGACATTGCTGACCACAACGACACGATGCGCGCGCTGCTGGGCAGGCTGCCACCATTGGAACGGACCGGCCTGCGCGACTGCCAGTTCGAGGCGATCACCAATCTCGAACGCTCGCTGGCGGCGAACCGGCCACGCGCGCTGGTGCAGATGGCGACCGGCAGCGGCAAAACCTATATGGCGGTGAGCAGCGTCTATCGCCTGCTGCGCTATGGCGGCGCGCAGCGGGTGCTGTTTCTGGTGGATCGCGGCAATCTGGCCAAACAGACGCTCAACGAGTTCCAGCAGTTCACCACGCCCGATACGGGGCGCGTCTTCACCGAACTCTACAATGTGCAGCGGCTACAGGGGCAGCAGGTGGACCCGGTGGCGCGTGTCTGCATCAGCACCATCCAGCGGCTCTATTCGCTGCTCTCAGGCGAGGCCGAGCCTGACGACACCCTGGAGGAGCAGTCGCTGTTTGAGCTTGACGACGCGCTGGCCGACAAGCCGCCCAAAGAGGTGCGCTACAATCCAGCGATCCCCATCGAGACCTTCGACGTGATCATCACCGATGAGTGTCACCGCAGCATCTACAACCTCTGGCGCGGCGTGCTCGACTACTTCGACGCCTTCACCATCGGGCTGACGGCAACGCCCAATAAACAGGCGTTCGGCTACTTTCACCGCAATCTGGTGATGGAGTATGGCCATGACCGCGCCGTGGCCGATGGCGTCAATGTGGACTATCAGGTCTATCGCATCAAGACGGCGATCACCGAGCATGGCTCGACCATCGAAAAGTATCTCTATGTGGATCGGCGCGACCGGCAGACCCGCGCCCGCCGCTGGGAACAACTCGACGACGACCTGACCTATGCCGCCAACCAGCTTGACCGCGATGTGGTGGCGCCCGACCAGATTCGCAAAGTGATCTGCGCCTTCAGGGACGGTCTGCCGGAGATGTTCCCCGGTCGCACAGAGGTTCCCAAGACGCTGGTATTCGCCAAAGACGACAGCCACGCCGATGACATCGTGCAGACGCTGCGTGAGGAGTTCGGCGCGGGCAACGACTTCGCCCGCAAGATCACCTATCGCACCACTGGCGTCAAGCCGGAAGACCTGATCGCGCAGTTCCGCAACAGCTACTATCCGCGCATCGCCGTGACGGTGGACATGATCTCGACAGGCACCGACATCAAGCCGCTGGAGGCGCTGCTCTTCATGCGCTCGGTCAAGAGCCGCACGTTCTTCGAGCAGATGAAGGGGCGCGGCTCGCGGGTGATCGGCGATAGCGACTTTCAGGCGGTGACGCCCGACGCCAGCAGCAAGACCCACTTTGTGCTGATTGACGCGGTGGGGGTCTGCGAGCGCATCAAGACCGACGATCCGCCGCTGGAGCGCAAGCCCTCGGTGGCGTTTGGCAAGCTGCTGGATGCGGTGGCGACCGGCGCAACCGATGATGATACGCTGGCGTCGCTGGCCGGGCGACTGGGACGGCTGGCCGGTCGGCTGACACCTGATGAGGAGCGCGAGATTCGCGCGCAGGCGGGAGGCCACAGCGCGCGCGAACTGGCGGAGGCGCTGGTGATGGCGATTGACCCCGATCAGCAGTTGGCGGCGGCGCAGGCGGCGACCGGCCAGCAGGAACCCGACGCCCAGGCGTTGCGGCTGGCGACGAAGCGGCTGGTTGACGAGGCGACGCGCCCCTTCGACAATCCCGATCTGCGTGAGGCGCTGCGGCTGGCGCAACAGCGCGACGCCCAGATCATTGATACCGTCAGCGCCGATAGCGTGACGTTCGCAGGCTGGGACCCGCAGGCGGAGGATCAGGCGCGGGCGATGACGCAGCGTTTCGGCGACTTCCTGCGCCAGCATCAGGACGAGATCGCCGCGCTTCAGGCGCTCTATAGCCGTCCGCGTTCGGCGCAGTTGCACCTGAGCGACCTGCGCAAGCTGGCGGCGGAGATTGCGGCCCCGCCACTGGGGCTGACGACTGATATGCTCTGGCAGGCATATGCGCGGCTGGATGGCGACCGTGTGCGCGGCGCCAACGCCAGGCGGCTGCTCACCGATCTGGTGGCGCTGACGCGCTATGCGCTGACCCGCGAGCGCGACGCGGCGAGTACGCTGCTGCCCTATGGCGAGCAGGTGGAGCAACGCTATCGCGGCTGGCTGGCCGAGCAGGAGGCGGCGCGCGGCAGACAGTTCACGCCGGAGCAGCGCCAGTGGCTGGACCTGATCTGCGAGCAGGTGAAGACCTCGCTCTCGATGGAGCGCGACGACTTCGACTATGATCCGTTCATCCAGCGCGGCGGGCTGGGCAAAGCCTACGACCTCTTTGGCGCCGACCTGACGGCGATCCTGGCGGAGATGAATGAGAGGCTGATTGCGTGAGCGACGAGCAGCGTTTGCCGGATGGGTGGGTATGGACGACACTTGGTGATGTCAGGCTAGACTTATCTTCAGGCATGCAACCGGCTTATCATCCAGAAACATTGTTTGAGTTATACAGCGTGCCTAGCTATGACAATGACAGACCCGAATTTCTCTATGGTCAAAATATCGGGTCAAACAAACAGATCATTACTCCTGGTACGGTACTTCTCTGCAAGATAAACCCACATATCAATCGAGCATGGGTCGTGGGAAATTACTCAGAACATGAGAAAATAGCCTCGACCGAGTGGATTCCATTTTTCCCTCTACCTGATCTGGACCCCAAATATTTGCGGTATTATCTGAGCCTCAATACTGTC
>JBDTAI010000238.1:0-9311 GCA_039924685.1 Ktedonobacterales bacterium | reverse complement strand
GTATGCGGCGTCGTTCATCGCCATGATCGTCTGCCTGATCCCTGAGCGCACGCGCTGGATCGGCTATGGACTGCTGGCTGCTGTTGTTTCCAGCCCGGTGATTGCCTTCATTGGCTGCGTTGTCGTCATCGCCGTACCACGCGGTTAGGCCAAGCGGATAGACACAGAGGATACGCCCATGCGTTTGCGTAAAATCACGGAGAAGCCAGCGGTGACGGCTACCGCGCCTGATGAGACCACATCAACTGCTACGTCAGCCACACCAGTAGAGGAGGCGATCCCTGCCCGCAGCGACCGCAACTATATCTATCATAATTTCACCAACAGCCTCTGCCCTACGTGCCTCAAGGTGATTCAGGCGAAGGTGATTTTGCAGGATGGCAAGGTCTTCATGCTCAAGACCTGCCCCGATCACGGCCCGATGCGCACGCTGCTCTCCTCCGACGCTGCCTACTATCTGAGCCAGGGGCAATACAACAAGCCCGGCACGCTGCCGCGCCACTTTCAGACGAAGGTGGAGAAGGGTTGCCCGCTGGATTGCGGCCTCTGCACCGACCACGAGCAGCATACCTGCCTGGCGCTGGTCGAGATCACCGAGGCGTGCAACCTGCGCTGCCCCGCCTGCTTCGCCGACTCGGATGTGGGCCGCTACGCGCCACTGGATGAGGTCGAGCGCATGTTCGACACCATCGTGGCGAACGAGGGCTACGCCGATGTGGTGCAGATCAGCGGCGGCGAGCCAACCATCCACCCGCAGATTCTCGACATCCTGGCGCTGGCCAAGCGCAAGCGTATCAAGGCGCTAATGCTCAACACCAACGGTGTGCGTATCTCGCGTGACGAGGCGTTTGTGGCGGAGCTGGCGAAGTTCAAGGGCAACTTCGAGGTCTACCTGCAATTCGACGGCTTCCGCCAGAGCACCTATGAGCGGCTGCGTGGCATGGATCTGCGCGAGACCAAGCAAAAAGCTATCGCCAATCTTACCAAATACGAGATACCGATCAACCTTACGGCGACGGTGGCGCGCGGCGTGAACGAGGACGAGATCGGCGAGATCGTGAAGTTCGCCGTGGCGCAGAAGATGGTGCGCGGCGTCACCTTCCAGCCGATCACCAATGTCGGGCGCCACGACGACTTCGATCCGCTCAACCGCACCACAGTTCCCGACGTGATCCACGCGATTGACGAGCAGACGGCAGGCATGTTCCGCATGTCGGACTTCGTGCCGCTGCCCTGCCATAGCGACTGCATCAGCATGACCTACGCCTATGTGAAGGGCAAGAAGGTCAAGCCGCTGCCACGCTACGTGGACGTGAAGGCGTACCTCGATGTGATCGGCAACCAGATTAACTTCAAAGTGGACGACATCAAGAACGATGTCGGCGATGCGCTGATGCGGCTGTGGTCCGCCTCGACGCCCCTCAGCACGGCCAGCGCCCTGCGCGACTTCAGCTGCTGCCTGCCCGTGCCGATGCAGGCGCTCAACCAGAAGGACCACGGCACGCCGCTCTACGAGAATATGTTCCGCATTGTGATCATCGCCTTTATGGACGCCTGGAACTTCGACGTGCGCTCGGCCAAGAAGTGCTGCGTGCATCATGTGTTGCCCGACGGCAAGATCATGCCCTTCTGCGCCTACAACACCCTGCACCGCCCGCGCTATATGACCAGGACACGCGACAGGTTCGTCACTCTCAACAAGGGCGCGGCAGGTAGTTCGAGCAGCGTGGAAGACACAGCCGCCCCGAAAGAGCAACCGGTGACTGCGGCTGTGAGCGAAGCCAGCGGGGCGACAGCATGAGCCTGTTGCCCTCGGCGCTGCCGTGGAACGGGCTGGCGTTCTTCCCCGGATTGCTGGTCTTCATCGGTGTGCTGCTCTTCAGCACGGCGACGCTGGCCTTCTACCTCAAACAGACCGTCTCGTTCGGGCGGCTACGGGCAGTCTTCAAGCGGTGGCCGGGCATTCCGGGCAGCGGGATCGCGGCGCTGCTGGGCGCGGCGACGCCGTTCTGCACCTGCACGGCGACGCCGCTCTTTCTGGGGATGCTCGAAGCCGACATCCCGCTTGGTCCGGCGGTGTCGTTCCTGCTGGCCTCGCCGACGATCAACCTGGGCGCAGTGATCCTGCTCTTCGTGGTCTTTGGCTGGCGTATCGCCACATTCTATACTGTGGCGTGTTTGCTGGCTGCGGTGATCGTTGGCTGGGCGCTGGGGCGCGTCCCCCGTGAACGGGCGGTACGCGACTTTCTCTGGCTCGAAGAGGATGAGCCGGAGCCGGGCGTCAAGAAGGCCGCGCTGAAGCGCGCGGCCTCGATGGGTGGGCTGCTCACCCGCAAACTGCTGCCCTGGCTGGCGCTGGCGACCTTGGCGGGCATCCTGATAGACGCCTACGTGCCGACGGCCTGGGTGGCAAATCTCGGCGCGCTCAACATCGGCGTCGGCGTGCCACTGGCAGCGATTCTTGGCAGTGTGGTCTATGCCGACATCCTGCTGCTGATCCCGATTGGCTTTGCGCTGATCCAGCATGGCGCCTCGACGCCGGTGGTGCTGACCTTTATGCTGGCGGCGTCGGGGATGAGTCTGCCGGAGATTGTCGTGCTGGGGCGGGTGCTGCAACCACGCCTGGTCATCTCATTCGTAGCGACGACGCTGATCATCTACATGCTGCTGGGCTTCGGTTTCTTGTGGCTCTAGCGACGCTCTTATGCGGTCTTGCGTCGGCGGCTGGCAGGGGAGCCTGCATCATTGGGTTCAGGTTTGGATGCAGGTTGCGACTGGCGGCTCGTGCGCGTTGTGAGGGCTGCGCTTCTTTGGGCTGGCGCTGCACCGGGCAGCGTGAGCAGGAGTTGTGGCGCTGCTTGTGGCGCTGCTTGAACCAGAGCACGAGGGCTGCGCCTGGGCTTGGTGGCGGTAGCGCTGGCAGCCGCGATCTCCATCCCTGGCAAGGTTTGCTGAAGTTGTTGCGCCTGTTGCTGGTGCGGCGCCGATTTCTGGCGTGAGCGAGCGCGTACCGGCTGCGCTGGCGTGATCGGTGCTGAAGCCGCTGGTGGGGCGCTCCTCGTCCGTGTCTTGCGCGCAGCGGGCGGCTGCTGTTCCACTACTGGAGCGTTGGGCTTGCGCGGCGCCTTCGCAGCAGGAACACTGGGGCCTGCTGGCGCTTGTGCGGCTGGCTTCACCAGCTTCGCGCGCTTCACCGACTGCGGAGCCTGCTCCTTCACTGGCACAGCATCAGTCGCGGGGGCCGGTTCAGGTTTAGTGGCAGACTTGATAGTGGCCTTGACGGTCGGATGTTTGACTGGCGCCGTAACTGGCGCCTTCGCTGGCTTAGCCAGTTGTGGATTCGGCCTGGCGGCAGGCTTGATCTCCAGTTTGACGGTTGACTTCTTCCCGCGCCCGGTCGCTGGTTTGACCTCGGACTTGACCTCGGACTTGACCTCGGACCGTGCGACTCGCGCTTTCACTGGCTTGCTCACCGGCTTGCTGGCAGCCGCAACGGTGGGCGTCACCGCATCCGCAGTCTGCGTCGGGGCCTTTGCAACAGCCTTCACTGCTGGCTTTGCAACAGTCTTTGCTGGTCGCGCGGTCGCCTTCAGGGGTAACGCCTTCACCGGAGACGTGGCGACAGGCGCTAGTGGCGCTAGTGGCGCTAGTGGCGTGACTTTGCTGGGCGCTTTGGACACTTTAGAAGCTGTGTGTTTAGCCGACTGAGTTTGTGCTGGTTGCGGCTGCGGCTGTACTGCGGCCCGCTGCGCCGTGCCGACGCCACCTGGTGCTGTGCCGCGGGGGCTGGCTTTGCTTGCTTTGGCAGTCCGCTTTGGCGCTGGAACGATGCGCTCTTCCTCGTCGTCAGTTGCAATGCCCACGGCGCGCAATGGCGTCTCACCCGCCTCGACCCCCACTAAAAAGCAATTTGGCAACAAGGTGGTGTTCGGCGTCACCCGCAATGTGATGGGCGTGAGCAGAGCGTCTACCAGCGCACTTTTCGCACGCGCGCGCGCTGTCGTGGCTTTTGTGCGTCGCGTCCGCCGGTGTGACTTCTCTGCCTGCGCTTGCGCCAGACGGCTCGCCTGCTCCTTGGCGGCGTCATTGAGCGCCACCAGTTCCGGGCGCATCTCGCACACCGTCGGCTCAAAGCCAACGCGCTCGCGGTAGCGTTGCGCCGCCTGGGAGATCTTCAGCGCCAGCGGTTTGTGCACATCGTCGTCGTACCAGAGCAATCCTGCTTCCACCATACTCGCAACTCCTCAAACGAACCGTAGGTTCACATGCTCAACGCCAGGGGATCAGTCGGAAATAGAACGCATGTACTATCCAGTATACCCACACATCTTCCCTGCGTCAATCCCCATATCTATTCTCTACATAGAGTGTCAAGCCGGAAATCATCACGCTTCATGGCGCTTCGCTGGCTGTGGGTTGCGCGGCCACCCGCAGTCAGAACGAGGCGTCGCTGGGGAATGTCACATTCGCGCACTGGATGGGCCAGTCGGCGCGTGGGCGGTTCCGGCGCTACAGCTATTGACGGCTATTGACGGCTATTGACGGCTGCCAACCAGCGCATCCTGTACATTGTTTGCTGGTTCGCCATCGCGCGCCACTTGTGTCGCCTGTGTCGCCTGCGCATGATTGCTGGTGGGAGCACTGGCGGCAGTGGCAATGGATGCCTCATCGGTGATGGAAGAGTCGCTGTCTGGGGGAGTGGATCCGCCGGATGGCGCAACACCACGCATCACGGCGCGCACCGCGAAGTAGAGCCAGATCAGCAGTGGAATCAGCACGATGTAGACGCTCAGCCACTGCGGCGCCATGAACCAGAGAGTCGCCAGATTGGGCGGCGTTGCGCCGTTGATGCTCGGCACATAGCCGGTGGTGAGCAACGGCCAGTAGAGGTCGGTGACTGGATAGGGGCCGTAGGTGTGGAACATGCGCACGCCCGACAGCACGTAGATATATGAGAGCAGCACGCCGAAGCAGAGCGCAGCAGCGAAGAAGGTCCGCAGCCAGCGGCGCACATCGTCAACGACCCAGGCCAGCGTGAGACAGGCGTAGGGCAGCATGGGGATCAGCAGGCGCGGCCCAGGCAGATTCTCGCCTGCCATCGGCAGAAAGTATGAGGCGACGGCGAGTGGGTAGATCACGCAGATAGTCAGGCAGAGCAGCGCCTCTGGTGAGATGCGCGAGATGACACGGTCAAGCCACGCCAGCCGTGTCGTCCACGCCGACCACCAGCCGTCGCGCATCGCCACGCGCAATTGTTGGGCCGATTGGTGCACAGGCTGGTTGGGCGCTGTGCGCGCCT
Source organism: Ktedonobacterales bacterium (assembly GCA_039924685.1). GTDB lineage: Bacteria > Chloroflexota > Ktedonobacteria > Ktedonobacterales > JADMIN01 > JBDTAI01. Next base: position 4,012 of record JBDTAI010000238.1, on the reverse strand, counting down.
TGCGGCCTTTATGCGCCTTGAACCAGCGATAGAAGCCTAGCGGAACAAGGATCAGCAATGGCGACTCTGCCAGCAGGCCGCGTGGCCAAGCGAGAATGCCGGTGAGCGCGTCGAGGTGTGGCCAGGTGATGCCGAAGAAGCCGCTATGCTGGCCTGAGAATTCACTATCCGCGACATACCCATAACTCAGAGCGAAGGGATTGCCGAACGCAAACCAGTCATACCAGCCCAGCAGCAATCCACTGGGGAGGATACCCAGGCCAAAGATCGCCAGCATGCGCAGCCGCTGGCCGGGGAAGATGAGGCAGATGTAGCCAAAGAGCGCCAGCATCACCAGCCCCAGTGGATACTCGCTGAGGACGGCACAGCCCACCAGTATACCGGCAGCAAACACCCGCAGTTCTGGCCGTGCGTAGTCCTGCGCGCGATAGAGCAGGTAGAAGCCGATGAACGCCAGCGCGCCGCCAAAGGCATGGCTGAAGAAGGTGGTGGAGAACGGAAACGCCAGCGTCCCCAGTGCGAAGGCGCCAGCAACCACCATTGGCAGCGATGTGGGGGCTAGTTCCGGGCGCAGGCGCATGATGAAGCGCCGCAACGTCAGCGCGCAGATGATGGCGACCGGCGCCACCGTCAGCAGGTTGAGGATGGCGATCTGCTCGGTGAGGGTGAAGAGTTGCGTGTTGTCTATATTGAAGACCAGGCCCAGCAGAAACAGCACTGGTGTGGCCAGCAGCGAGAGGCCCAGCGAGCGCGGCGAATACCAGTGGCCGCCATAGAAGCTCACGTCAATCGTGTTGTTGGCGTGCTGGTCAATGATCGCCGTACCATGCGAGAGCGCGTAGACCATGTCATAGCGGCTGATGGTGTTGGTGCCTTCGGGCGCCAGGAAGAAGGCATAGCAGAGCAACAGCAATCCGGCAAACATCCACTCTTCGCGGGAGAGCCGCGCCAGGACGTGCGTCAGGGATCGCCACAGTCGCAATCCTATGGCGCCTGCGCCGGTTCGCGCAGAGGGCGTTACGCCGTTATATGCTCGTGCGCTCATCTGTCTGGCCCTGTTCCTTCGTTCAGTGTTTCGTTGAAAACTCTACTGAGCCGCAGCACTGCGGGTCAACATGACCGCGCCGTTGCAGCCAGCGCATTGGCGTCCCTTGCGCCGCTCCTCCATCAGATCAGGCGTTGATCCTGTCGCTCTTCTATCTGCCGTGTCACCGAGTGGGTGATGCAAACGTCATCTGTGCCACAGCGGTATGCGCCAGCAGCCGCTGCCCATTGGCCCACAAGACGTTGCGCCGTGCCTCATCCGTCCAGCCATCGAGCGCCGCGAAGTCGGCAAGCCAGCGGTCGGGCGGTATGAAAGGATAGTCGGAGCCGAAGAGAAACTTGTGGTTCAACCGTCCTGAAGCCTCACGCAGCAACGCCTCTGGAATATACTTTGGCGACCAGCCAGAGAGATCGTTGTAGACGTTCGGTTTGTGTTGCAGGATGGCGATCATCTCCTGCTCCCACGGCCAGGAGGGATGCGCGCCGATGATTGTCAGCGTCGGGTGATCCGCCGCCAGTGAGTCAAGATGAATCGGGCGCGTATACTCCAGTTTGATGCCACCACCACCGGGCATATTGGCGCCGAGCCCCGATGTGCCTGTGTGGAACAGCGCGGGTATGCCCAGTTCGGCGATTTTTGCGAAGAGCGGCTGGAATCTGGGATCGGAGGGCGCAAACGCCTGCACGCCAGGATGAAACTTGGCGCCGGAAAGCCCTAACTCACGGACGGCGCGCTCGATCTCGGTGATGGCGCGGTCGCCTTTGAGTGGGTCCACACTGGCGAAGCCAACGAATTGCTGCGGGTAGCGCCGCACAATCTCGGCTACCGTCTCGTTGCGCAGCGGCTTCTGGCCCGTGGCGGTCTCGGCGTCCCAGGCAAGCAGCACGCCTACGATGTCCTGCTCGGCGTAGTAGGCGGCGATCTCCTCGATGTCGCGCAGCTTCACCTCGCGCCGGAAAAACTGCTCGGTTGCAGCGCGATATTTGCCGATGGCGACATCCATAAACTCCGCGATGGGCAGATGGACGTGGAAGTCAATCGACTTGGGCATGCCAACGTTCTCCCGTTTTGCTACACGTGTCGCCTGGCTTCTGGCCTACACTATCAACTCATACCTGATCTTCGCTGCCTGGCGCTTGCTTGTGAGACAAACGCCGGGGAATTTCGCATATCGTACCACACGACTCTTCATCGCGCGCCAACCTGGGACCATTACGGGATCGTGCGGGACCATGCGGGACCATTTCCCAAACCCTTAGGCCGCATTCCTGTGAACGCAGCCGACCTCGTCACCAGCCCATTGTGCCGGGTTCACCCTTGAATGGCCCGACGATCCCTGCGGTGATCCACCCGCCGTAAAAGTCGCCTGCCTGGGCGTGCACCCGCTCGCCATCCACATAGCAGGCGCCCACTCTGTCGGGATAGAAGGCGACATGGTCGCGCAGCGCCGCATAGCCGGGCGACGGGTCGGGATAGTACCATGCGCTCTCCGTAGCGGTTTTGCCGCCAACGCTGATGGTGTAGTAACGCGCGGCTCCCTTGAACTCACAGAATGTGCTGCGGCGCGTTGGTGTGAGCGCGTCGGATCGCACATCCTCCAGCGGAATGTAATAGACGGGGGGATGGCTGGTCTCCAGCACACGCAACGCCCGGCGCGTCTCGGCGATCACTTCGCCGTTGAAGATCACCTGAATATGCCTGCTCGCCGCCTCTATACGCGGCGGCCTGGGATAGTCCCAGACGGACTCCTGGCCAGGGCCGGGCTGGAGCGGCTTCGGTCGGTTGGAGCGTGAAAACATCACCACCACCTCTCTCTCAGAACCTACGCAAACGCGAGGGGTCATCTCACGCGGTTCATCTGACGCTCGTCAACCCATCTGATGGACGCCCACAATGGGGGAGTGATTATGCCTCCCGTAGCAGGATCATACCTGATTGTAGCGGAAGCGACGACCAACATACGACAACCAACATACAGGGTGGCTATCGTACTGCCAGGGTAGCCCAACAGGCGGCGTAGGTTGTGAGATTGGCATCGACGTGGCTATACTGAAGACTACAGGGGGCGCGTTGGCGCGTTGGCGATGGAAAGAGGCGAGGTGACCGTGGCGCACGATCTGTCGGCGGCGAGTGAGCGGCGCACTGCGGAGGTGTCCCAACCACTGGGCGCGCTGATCGAGCGGGCGCGGCGAGTCTTGCAGCATGAGCAGCGCACCGGACATGCGGACGTGGCCGTCAAGCCGGGCGGACTGGAAGCCTTTGTTGCGCACTGGTCGCAGGAGGTGCGTGACGCCCGCGCACAGAGCGACACGCCAGCGCAGCAGGATGGCGCCAGTGGACGCCCCGCCGAAGACGCGATTAGCCGTCTGCTCACTGGCTACCATGCGCTCGACCCTATGCAGCGCACCGCCAAAGTGCGCGCCGCGCTGGCGCTGCTCGATGCCCTGCTCCAGACCAATCAGAATGGGCATAGCGGGCCGAGCGAGCCTCACATGCGCCATGAAAGCAGTCCTGCGGGTGGCGCATCCAGGCGTGTTGGAGCGCCTGCGGAACGGCCAGTCACCCATGATCGCGTGTCGTCAGCACATCCAGCGTCTCAACCACAACAGCCAGCGAAGCGCCCACAGGAAGCCCGCAAGCCGCGACCAGCGGAGGCCGACTGGCCACTGGCGGCGCCTTTGCCCGTCGCGCCGACCCTGCGCCCACAGGAGACCACGAAGGAGCGTATCAGCCGTCGTGCCAGTGTGGTTCCTCATCCCGAAGACATTTACCTGCTCGATCAGCCGGTCACCGCTGTCGCTGGTGTCGGCCAGACCCAGGCGCTGCGCCTCACCCGACTGGGCATCGAGACCGTGCGCGATCTGCTGGAATACTATCCCCGTGAACACCTCGATTACAGCACGCTTCAGAAGATCGGCCAACTGCCCTTCGATGAGGTCTCGACAGTGCTGGGGCTGATCTGGGAGG
>JBDTAI010000237.1:0-7106 GCA_039924685.1 Ktedonobacterales bacterium | reverse complement strand
GAGTAGCAATACAACATCGCGTGCCGTTTGTGTGTTTGCGCGCCAATCTCACCCCGGCCCCTCTCCTGCACCCCCTCCTGTAAAGAGAGAGGTGACTATAGAGACGAGCGGATTTTAGTCTGTCGTCCCGTGGTCTGGTCTTTCAAGGCCGAGAGCGCCTGATTCGCCGCCGCGTGGCGCATTTCCCCAGAGGCGGCGGGTGAGGATGACGCCCAGAACGTAGCCCAGAATCGTCAACCCGACCGTTACGACGACGAAGGCGATGGTGGCGAGCGTCACGGCGGAGGCCGAGATGACGAACTGGATGACGATCACCGCCGCCATCAGACCAAGAAATAAGCCCAGCAGCGCCCCCAGCGTGCAGCCGATGTGAGCCAGATTGCGTCCACGTAGTTGCTCGAACATGTCTGCTCCATGCGTCTCCATGCGTCACCGAAAATAGTTTCAGAAGTGCCTATCCCCATTCTACCAGAAAATCCCCTACAGGCGGGGTCACCGATGTATTTCAGGTGCTACAATAAAGCAATTGACAAGGCGATTGACGCATGGCTGACGGCGCGGAGCAATCACTGCGATCTGCGTGATGCGACGCCGCTGGTCATTAAAGACACACAGAAACCAAACAGAAACCAAACAGAAACCGCATGAAAACTACATGCGTTCGAGAGGAGCCAGACGCCATGCCCAGAAGGCCCAGGAAAGGCAAAGACACTGCACCGCAACAGCACCTGCTACGACTCGATACCCTGTCACACAATCTCAACCTGATCATCGAAGGCGGCATACGTCCGCTCGGCCTCTTCATACGTGAACAGGGGCGCACCGTGCAGCCACGCATGGCGATCTGGCTCGACGCCGACAGCGGCATGGTCCGCTCAAGCAGCCTGATCACGCCCGATGAGGCGGATGAGGACGGCATATTGGGCGCGCTGGAAGCGTTGCAGATGGCGCTGGCCCGCCCAGAGCCGCTGAACGAGATGCTGGCGACGGTCCAAGGCGCGCCCGATCTGGTGGTAGATGCCGTCCCCTCTGAGCCGCAAGCGGCTGACGAGGATGATGAAGAACTCTCTGAGCTTGAGCGCCATCGCCGCGCCAAACAGGCCCGACAGGCGCAACAATCTGGGCAGGGGCAGCAGACGCCAGCATCGTACTCCGGCAGGCAGCGTCCTGCGGAGCCACAGGCGGCGCTGCCTGCCCTCGTGCGCGTGAACGACGAACAGCTTGCCGAGGCTGTTCGCGCGCTGCTTGAACCGCTGGAGGTCGTGGTCGAGTATGAGGCGGACCTGCCCAATTTTGAGGAGGCATATGCGGCGCTTTCACAGTCGCTCGGCGCCGATCCCGATCCCAACGCTACACCGCCTGAGCCATTCGCCTGGGAGGTAGATAACGCGCTGCTGCCGTCACTCTATAAGGCAGCCGCCGACCTCTGGCGGCGCGGCCCCTGGGAATATCTGCCTGATATGCCGCCGATAGCGGTTGAACTTGGCGCGCACGGCCCACAGGACGACACGCCCACGCTCTATGCGACAACACTTGGCGGCGCGGGTGAGATCATCGGCGTCGTGCTGCACTTCTCCACCGAGGCCGTCGAGAATACTCTCAAACACGGCGAGGAGATGCTTGAGCGCGAGGAGTCTGTTGACGTTTCCGATGAGCAGCTTGACGAGGTGATCGCCATGCTGCGGCAGTCGGGGCTGCCGGTGGATATGTTGCCAGCGGAGCAGATGCGCGCGCTGGCGCGTGACGCGCTGGCGGCGGGGCTGACAGATTCAGACGAGCTTGACGAAGAGAATCCACTGACCCTCACCGAAGATGCGCTTGCCGTCTTTTATGAGTCGCCCGACGAGATCGATCCCACCTACCTCGAATGGCTCGATGCGCACGCCATCAAATACTCTACACGCACCAACGTGCCGGCGTTCTATCGTATGACCAAAGGCATCGGCTCCAGGCCACCCTCAACCCGCGAGACACAGGCGTTCATCCTGGCGGTGGATGCGCTCAACCAGTTCTACAGTTCCCAGCAGAGCCGTATCAAAGACCTGGACACGCTCGTGGCGCAGGAGCCGATCATTACCCACCAGGCCACCGTTACGCTCGGCGGTCCGACAGGCGCAGGCAAAGGCGCAAAAACCGGGGCAAAAACCGGCGCAGGGGCAGGAGCGAAGGGCGCTGCTGCGGAAGCGGGCGCAAAGGATGGACAAACGCCATCCGGCCAGAGTCTCCGCGTGCGTGTCACCTATCCGGCGCCGGGCTATACCTTCGCCCGCTTCTTCAGCGCCCAGACTGATGAGGATGATGAAGAGGACAGCGACGAGGAGAACCTGCCGCTCACCTTCCCCTTCGCTCTGGGCGTCGCCGATCTCAGCGATGATCTCAGCGACGAAAATGGCGATGATGGTGTGGGAGACGAGGAGTAAGTGGCGGCGAAACCAGAGCGTGTCGAGCGTATACTGCTGATCGGACCGACTGGCGCGGGCAAGACGACAGCCGCCCGCCACATCGCCGAACTGTTGGGCTGGCAGGCGCTCGATACCGATGCACTGGTGGAACGCGCCGCTGGCACATCGGTGGCGGCGATCTTCGCTGATGAGGGCGAGGCGGCCTTTCGGCAGCGCGAGCACGCGGCGCTGGCGAGCGCGCTGGCGGAACGGCGTGTGGTGGTGGCGACTGGTGGCGGCATCGGCGAGCGAGGGGCCAACCGCGAACTGATGCGTTCACATGGCTGGGTGGTGTCACTGGCCGTTGCGCCAGAAACCTCCTGGCGGCGCGTGGTGGCCGCCGCTGCGGCTGATGGCGCAGCATCGGTTGGCGCAGTGCGGCCTATGCTGGTGGGCGACGATCCACAGGATCGGCTGCGGGCGCTGGCGCTACGTCGTCAGCCGTGGTACGCCGACGCCGATGAAACGATTGTGGCCGACGATCTCGACGCCGATACGCTGGCGCGGCGAGTGGTGGCCGGATTGGTGGCGCGTGGTCTGCTGCCCACTGATAGCGCTGAACCGCAGACGGCGCATGTCTCCGTTGGTCATGCTGGCGCCGGATATGACGCCGTGGTGGCGTGGGGCGCGCTGGCCGGGCTGGGCGCGCGGCTGACGGCGCTGCGGCTCCCCTCACGGCTCTTTGTGGTGGCGGATGCGAACGTGGCGGCGCTCTATGAGCCGCCATTGCTGGCTGGATTGCTGGATGCGGGTTTTCAGCCGCACGTCTTTCGCGTCCCAGCGGGCGAGGCGAGCAAGTCACGCGAACAGTTGAACGCGATCCATGACTGGCTGGCCGAGCGTCGCGCCGAACGATCTGAAGCGGTGATGGCGCTGGGCGGCGGCGTCGTCGGCGATCTGGCGGGCTTCGCGGCGGCGACATATCTACGCGGCTTGCCGCTGATTCAGATTCCGACCTCGCTGCTGGCCCAGGTGGACGCCTCGATTGGCGGCAAAGTGGCGATTGACCATCCACGCGGCAAGAATCTGATCGGCGCATTCTATCAGCCGCGCTTGGTGCTGACCGATCCCGCTGCGCTGCTGACCATGCCCCCGCGCCAGCGTACCGAGGGCTGGGCCGAGGTGATCAAGCATGGTGTGGCGCTCGACGCCGCCTACTTTGAGACACTGGAACGCGAGGCCGATGCGCTGGCGGCGTTGCATCCGATGGAGTCGACGGCGGCAATCGCGCGCTCGGTGGCAATCAAGGCTGGCGTGGTGGCGGGCGACGAGCGTGAGCAGGAGGGCGGGCAGCGGGCGCTGCTCAACTATGGGCATACGCTGGGCCATGCCATCGAGACGGTGACGGGCTATGGCGCATGGCTGCATGGCGAGGCGGTAGCTGTCGGGATGGCGTTCGCGGCGCGGCTGGGCGCACGTATCGGCGTGACGCCCGGCGATCTGGTCGCCCGACAGGATGCGTTGCTGACACGCATGGGCCTGCCTACCCGCGCCGATGGCATCTCCGCCCGCGATCTGCTGCGCGCGACGCTCTGGGACAAGAAGGCGCGCGGCGGTCAGGTGCGCTGGGTGCTGCCAACCGCGCTTGGCGCCGCCACCCTCGTCGCCGATGTCCCCGAAGACGCCGTGCGCGCCATCCTGCTCGAAGTTGGCGCGGCGGATGATCTGTGATGAGGGTGGCATCATACGTCACTTTCAGGATCATTTTCGCGCTGTTGCCCAGATAGCGCAACCGCCTGCCGCTGATTCTGCTGGATCAGTTGTTCCGTTAGCTTTGTGATAGAGTCTAACTGGTTGGCCTGCGTCTGCGCTATTTCAGCAAGTCTCTCGACCGTTTCACGCGAGAGGTAGTTTTGCTGCTCCAGAGAGTGCGCCACTTGCGCGAGGACATCGGTGATTGCTGAGAAAGCGTATGCCAACGATGATCGCCGTCACAATGCCAACAGCAGAGGCGATTGATCCCAAGACATTGAATATAAGTTTGGAGATCCATAACATCCTCCGCAAAAATAACCCGTCTTCACATATTCCACTGAATAGTGTCGGTTCGATTATGTTATATACCATCAGTCAAGGGGCAGCGTGCCAACGGCAAATATGCTACACTGCTGACATATGGCCATGTGAAGGAGGTTGCGACATGACACCTGCCCTTGAAAAAGCCTTTGCCGAGGCCGCCAAACTATCCAACGATGAACAGGATGCACTTGCCCAGCGGATACTTGATGAGTTGGTATCAGAGCAACGCTGGGATGAGGCATTTGCCAAATCCGCCGATGCGCTGGCGAAACTGGCTGATGAGGCGCTCGCCGAACACCACGCTGGCCTGACCGAGCCATTTGAGCCGGAGGATCTGTGAAATCCATTCGGAACTCGCGCTTTCGCAAGGCATTTGACTCTTTGCCTACGCGCGTTCAGGATCAGGCAAGAGAGGCATACAAGCAGTTCAAACAGAATCCTTATCAACCGAATCTGCACTTCAAGCAGGTTCATCCTTCTAAACCGGTGTACTCAGTTCGAATCAACGACGACTATCGAGCCGTAGGAGTCCGCAACAAGGACGAGATCGTATGGTTCTGGATTGGCGGTCATGAAGCGTATGACAAACTCATTGACCAACTCTAATACAAGCAGTAGCGCTATACGCATCCTGCTGGCGCATGGGCCGAATCTGAATACGCTGGGACAGCGCGAACCGGCGATCTATGGGCGCATGACACTGGCCGAGATCAACGAGCGCGTATCCGAGCGAGCAGCAGAATTGGGCTGCGCCATTACAGCCTTCCAGTCCAATCATGAGGGGGCGCTGATAGACTTTTTGCAGGCGGAATCTGCTATTGCTCACGGCCTGATCATCAACCCCGGCGGACTGACGCATACCAGTGTGAGCCTGCGTGACGCTGTCGCCGCCACCGGTCTGCCGGCCATTGAGGTCCATCTTTCCAATATCTACGCCCGCGAGGAGTTCCGCCATCGGTCGCTTTTGGCGCCGGTCTGTCGCGGGCAGATCAGCGGCCTGGGCTGGCGCGGCTACCTCTTCGCGCTGGAATCGCTGGCCACGCTGCTGCGCGAGGAATGAAACTGTAGAGATCGGAGCAAACAATGGACATACAGCCAGCGCAATCACAACCACAGCGACCACGGGCGCGTGATCTCGGCGTGCGTATTGGGCGCCTTGAGCCAGGGACGTGGAACGCGATTACCGATGTGGCAGGCGTGCGTGTCGGCTACACCACAGTAATCGCGGGCGAGGGACCGCTGGTGGTCGGGCAGGGACCGGTCCGCACGGGGGTGACGGTGGTGCTGCCACGCGCCGCTGCAGAGAGCGATGATCCAGTGTTCGCGGGCTACCATGTCCTCAATGGCAATGGCGAGATGACGGGAACGATCTGGCTGACGGAATCCGGCCTGCTGGAATCGCCGGTCGCCATCACCAACACCCATAGCGTTGGCGTCGTCCATGATGCGCTGATCAGCTATGTCGTGCGCCACCCGGAGCAGTACGGCGACCTCGCCTGGAGCCTGCCAGTGGTCGCCGAGACGTATGATGGCTTTCTCTCTGACATCAACGGCATGCACGTCCGCCCCGAACACGTCTTTGCTGCACTGGATAGCGCCACCAGCGGCCCCATCGCCGAGGGCTGTGTTGGCGGCGGAACAGGGATGATGTGCCACGGCTTCAAGGGAGGAACCGGCACGGCGTCGCGTGTCTTGCCCGTTGAGCAGGGTGGCTGGACGGTTGGCGCATTGGTACAGGCCAACTATGGGCAGCGCCGCCTGCTGCGGGTGGATGGCATCCCCGTCGGCGAACTGATCCCGCCGGAGGTCGTTCCCCTGCCGGAAGTTCCCTCCCAGCCAGCCGCGCAGGATGAGCAAGCCACACAAGAGCAGGGCGCAGGCTCGATCATCGTGGTGATCGCCACCGACGCGCCGCTCTTGCCGCATCAGTGCCGCCGGTTGGCGCAGCGGGCCACGCTGGGTGTTGCGCGCATGGGTGGCCTGGGCGAGAACAGCAGCGGCGACATCTTCCTGGCGTTCTCCACCGCCAACCGGGGACTGCGGGCAACGCTGGCGCCCGGCGAAACACACACCGCGCGGATGCTGCCACCCTATGCGCTGACGCCACTCTTCGAGGCGGCGGGCGAGGCCACCGAGGAGGCGATCCTCAACGCGCTCTGCGCCGCCACGACAACCACCGGCATCAATGGACGTGTCGCCTATGCTCTGCCACACGACCGCCTGCAAGACACGTTGCGTATCGCTGGTCGCCTGCGCGTGTAACTGCTACACGCGTAACTCGACGGGCGCGCTTTCCATCGCGGGCGTGGCCGCGATGGCTGGCAGCGGCGTCTGCATGGGTGGCGGAGGAAGTCGCAGGATGGCGGTGGTTCCTTCGCCGGGGACGCCGCTGCTGCTGAGGGTGAGCGAGCCGCCCATTGCCTCGGCCAGTGTGCGGCAGAGGTAGAGGCCAAGCCCATTGCCAGGGATCGTCGAAGCAAGATCGTGCGGCAGCCGCACAAACTTGCGGAACAGCAGGGGCGCCTGCTCAGGCGGAATGCCGTGGCCGTAGTCGCGCACCCGCACCTCTACATAGCGCACGACCCGGCGCTCACCACGTCTGGGGTGCGGCCCCTCCTCGGAGATGATGTCACTCGACACCTCGAC
>JBDTAI010000236.1:0-12271 GCA_039924685.1 Ktedonobacterales bacterium | reverse complement strand
GTACAGGCGACGCGCCCATCGGGCGCCTATTGCTCCTCTCGTCAAAGCGTGTGCGCTTCCTCATGGCGCAGGGAGCTTGGTTCTTCAAGTGAATGGGAGTGATAGGAAGGAAGAAATAGATGCAGATAGACATATATGGACATATAAACGTAAAGATAGCGCAAACCCCCTCCTCGTATGAAGGGGGAGGGGGCTGCACACTTCCTGCGCTACCTAACGCTATCTGGGACGCTCAACGCTCGGTGAGGAGGTTGAGCGGCGCCAGAATATGCGCTGGGAGATTAGGATTTGAGGTACGCCGTATCCCACGACTGGAAGGTCGGGAAGAGGTTCGACGTGAGGCTGAAGTTCTGGAGCTTCTTGTTCTGTGTCCAGAACTGCTTGCTCTGGTCAAGCGTGATCCAGGCGACGTTCTGGACGAGCAGCTGCTCGGCATCCTGGTACTGCTTGAAGCGCGAAGTCTGGTCCTGGTTCACGTCGGCTGCGTTCATCAGGTCGTTGGCGGCCTTCAGGTTGATGCCAGTGGTGTTCGTGCCAGAAGTTGGCAGAGCCTGCAAGGAGGTCCAGTCCTGGGGGTCCGGGTAGTCAACAGCGTAACCGATGGCGGTCAGCTGCGCCACACCCGACGGCGGGCCGTAGAGTTCGTTGATCAGGTCGTCAAAGCTGACGCTATGCGGCGTGATCTTGTAACCGGGCAGCGCGGCGTTCCACTGCGCCACCAGCGCCGACGTCACAAGCTGCGAGGTCGGGTCGTTGGTGTTGTAGAAGTCTACCGGCGTGCACTTGGTGATGTCTCCACCGCAGGCGGCAGCGGCATACTGCGTGATCGCTGCCTTGGCCTTGGCTGGATCGCCCGTCAGCGGGGCGCCGTCAACACCCTGGAGGTTGGCGTTGTAGCCGGGGTTGCCCTGCGGGATCATGTGGTCAGAAGCGTAGACGGTGCCCTTCTCGACCTGGTTGGCGAGCAGCGTCTTGTTGATGGCCAGCGCGAACGCCTGGCGAGCCAGCACGTTGTTGAATGGCGCTTTGTTCCAGTTCGGCAGCAGATAGCCCATCGAGAGCACGGGGCCTTCGTGGAAGTCGGGGCGCGACTTGGCAGCCTGATAGTCAGAGGATGGTGGGCCACCAACATCAAGGCGGTTCGTCTGATAGTCAGCCCACTCGGCGTCGGCCGTCTGATAGATCTTGACGTCGATCTCTTTGAGCTTGGGCTTGGCAGCGATGCCAAAACCGGCGAAGTTGTCGTTGCGCACGAGCGTCAGGTTACCCTTGTGGTCCCACAGCTTCACACCGAACATGTTGCCGCTGAAAGTTGTGTCGGCCAGATGATCGGTCCAGTTCTTCCAGCCGTACTGCTGGATCAACTGCTTCGGCACAGCCATGCTGACCGAGGTGGTCAGGGTCTTGAGGAAGTAGCCATATGGCGCCTCAAGCGTGATCACCAGCGTCTGCGGGTCCTGCACGACGATGGACTTGCCAATCAGCGTGTCGGTCGCGGCGGGGTTGAGCGAGGCCGGATCAGCTGTGCATTTCTCGCTGTTATAGGCCACTGCGCCCTTGATGGCGTAGATGAAGAAGCCTGCGCTGGAGGGTGCGCCACCATGCACGCACGGATCGAGCGCGCGGTTGAGCGAGTAGGCATAGGTGTTGGCGTCAATCGCCGTGCCATCGCTCCACTTCATGCCAGAGTGAATCTTGATGGTGTAGGTCAGGCCGCCATTGCTGATGGTTGGCATGCCGTCCGCGCCCCACGGGATGGTGTTCAGGTTGCTATCCCAGGTGTAGAGCTGGGGGAAGATCAACTGCTCCATCGAGTAGGAGTAGACGTCCACCGTGAGGTCAGGGTCGAGGCGGCGGATGTCGGGGGAATCCGGCACAATACTATAGCGCAGGATTTGCTTGGCATCGGGCAGTGCGCCAACGCCGCTGCTACCGCCGATGCTACAGGCCGAGAGCACCATGGTGAACAGCGCCACCATTGTCAGCCCTATGGCAAAACTTTTCTTACCCAGTCGCATGCAGAGTTTCTCCCTACTTGTGACAGACACTACAATCGCGGCGCGCATGCCCTCTGGTTGTGCGCATCGAGAGCAGGCGCCACGACCTTTGCTGCGCAGCGATGCGCCTGTCAAAGGCGAGCGTTTTCAGTGGAATCGCTCAAACCACGCCGCTTACGCGGATGAAGAGGTGATCGTCTCTGTTCACAGCGAAGCCGGATTGACGTGGATAGACACCCAGATAGACACACTGTGTAGAGACAGGTACAAATGCTTCTCGCGTTCTTCCGATCCCCAGCCTTTCTTGCTCGTTTTTCACAATCGGTCCGTGCTGGTCAACCACCGCTGACCGGTGACATACGCCCTTACGACCGCGTATGACGAGCTGGCCGCGCCTGTTACGCTCACACTCGCTGGCTCACCCCTATACTGATGAACGGATACGGTGAAATGCGATCACCGAGGGAGGAGCGAGCATGAGCAGACACTTCGGCCACCGAAACGTGGGTGTGCGGATGAGTACGCGAGAGGAAAATCATCCGCACACTGACGGTCCGGGAGTGACGCGCCAGATTATCTGAACTCCTGTATCGGCTTACTCAGGATGACAACGATCACGCGAGATACCACATGCCTTTGCGACGCCTTTGCATGTGAACTTACGACCCAACGGCGCCATAGGGGACCGCAACAAACGCTCCGGCGCCGCTGTTGAGCGCCGTCCCTTTAGGCACCAGTTGATACAATTCCATCTCCGGCTGATATTGCTCAAGCGGAATCACCAGACTGTAGCCAATCTGACGCAATTGCACGGCCCCAGGGTCGAGCAAGCGGCTATTCATGGGGGTCAACTGGCGCACAAGGTCGAGCAGTCCATTCTGGTCCATACCGTCATGCTGTGAACCGACGATCCAGTAGACGACGCCATCGCGCTGGAAAATCAATTCGCCGCGCACGCCGAACGTCCAGATATAGACATCACGCGATGCGCTGGCGCTTGCCGTCATGTTGGTCTGCATCGGGCGCTGCATCCACGCGCCGTCCACATAGACGGCGGCAGTGTTGGCGTCCACCTGTGCCTGTGTCGCCGAACCATCCTGCACTACCTGCAAGACCGCCGCATATGGCTCGGCCACCTGGAACTCACGGATGTCCAGAACTGCCCCGTCACGGTCGCTGGTATATTGCAGGTCTACGATTGGCCCCCGCGACCACTTCTTCGCTGGCGGGGTGAGCAACCGCATCCCTTGATAGGAGTAGCCAGCCGCCGCCATACCCGCCCAGAGCGGCGAGAAACCCGGCAACACTGGCGCGTCATCCGCAGCAGTATGCTTGGCGGCAGCGCCGGTCGTCGTGATGTTGTGGGTAGGGTAGCCATTGACCTCACGCACGCCCGTCTGCCCCAGGATGATTTGCATGCCCATCGCAAACGATGGCGCCGTCAGCAGTACACTGGCGACCACCAGGATGGCGAGCGTTCCCATCACCCCAGCAATAGGACGCGCAACGCGGCCCGTCGTCACTGTCAACGTTTCATCGCGTAGCGTCTTCAGGCTGGTCTGCATGCCACTGCGTGGATGATGGCTCATCTCGCCAATCAGGCGGCGCATCAGCCGGGTGCGGGCAGCCAGCGGGCGGCGCGGCAGACGCAACTGGCGCATCACGCGGTAGGCGAGCCGCTGCTCAAAGCCGGTTGGCGCCGTATCAGATGCGACATCGCCCAACAGCGTCTGGGTGAAAAGTGGCGGCAGTTCGTCGTGGTCTGGCGCAAAGAGATCGCGCAGATCATCGGCGAAGCGCGCCTCCTCCGGCGAGAAATCGTCGGGGTAGCGATGCTCCGCTGCGTCGGATGAGGCTGATAGGGTTGACGAGGTCCCCTCATCACGCTGCATACGCTCGAACCCGTTCATAATACCTGCCGCTCTCCCTGAATTGCCAGTGTGCCAGTCGCCTACATAAGACTGTTGGGCTGTTGTCGCAATCCGTCGCCGTCAGTCGCCATCCCCAGAGGGGGCTTTCCAACTACTACGCCGCCATAAAGTGATTTCTCTCACATTTCTCTCATCCTGTGCAAAATCTGCAGCAAACCCTGTCACAAAACACGCATATACAACACGCCCGACGCCACGTCTCACTGGCGGGCGATGTAGATGCTTGGATATCCATCCACGATGGAGGGCGTACCCTGCGCATCCTCGATATAGTTGACCACCGAGGACCGCACCCGCCAGAAGAGCTTGCCCTGCGCCAATGGCAGCCAGGCGACATCGTTGACCAGCAACTGCTCTGCCGCCTGATAGTCTTTGGCGCGCTGCGTCGGATCGGTCTCGGCGTCGGCTTTGCTCATCAGCGTGTTAGCGTTGGCGTCAACTGCATTGGTAGCGTTGTAGGGGGCATTGACGCCAAAGTGCAGCGACAGCCAGTTCTGCGCATCGGGATAGTCGGGCGTCCAGCTCGCGTAGAAGCTCTGGAGACTGGCGCCGCCGATCCCCTGCGTCAGCATGTCATAGTCAAGCTGCCGGATGGTGATCGGATAACCAGGCATGACAGCCTGCCACATTGCCTTCACCGCCGTGACAACTGCCAACGCCTGTGGGCTGCGTGAGACGACATTGAGTGTCACCGCCGGACAATGGGCGAACGAGCCGCCGCAGTGCGCCGCCGCATACGCGCTCGCCAGCTGATGCGCCAGCGTCGTATTCCCGCTCACCCCGCTGGCGCTGCCTGGCCCGCGCAGATCGGCATTGTAACCTGGCATCCCCTCTGGCACGATATGATTGGTGGCGCTCACCGCACCGTCGAGGGTCTTGGTGGCGATGGTCGTCTTGTTCACTGCCAGCGCAAACGCCTGCCGCATGCTAACATCGTCGAAAGGCGCAACTTTCCAGTTCAGCCCCAGATAGAGGATTTGCAACTGGTTTGTCTCGTGGAAGTCTGGTTGCGCGCGCGCCGACGTATACAGCGCAGAGGGTGGATAGCCGATGTCGCTTTTGCCATTCAGATAATCGTTGTAGGCGCTGGTGGGGTTTTTGTAGATCGTGTAATCAATCTCACGCAGGCGCGGCTTCGTCCCCCAGAACGCGGGGTTGCGTGTCAGCTTGAGCATGCCGTTGTGGTCGTCCACCGCGAACTCGAAGAGACTACCCCCCACGCCGATCAGATGGTTGGTCCAGTCGCTGGCGCCATACTGCTTCACCAGCGCCTCTGGCACGGCGTCGGCCACTGGGTAGGTGAGCTCCGTGAGAAAGTAGGCCGCCGGTTGGGCCAGAGTAATCACCAGTGTTTGCGGGTCCGTCGGATTGAGCGGCTGACCGGCGCCCACCAGCGTGACCATCGGCCCGCCAACCACATCATTCGCGGCATCGAGACACGTCTCTGTGTTGAAGGCAATCGCGCCCTTGATGTCATAGAGATAATAGGCAGTGGGCGAGGCAAGGCATGGGTCGAGCGCGCGGTTGAGCGAGTAGGCGAAGGTGTTGGCATTGATCGGGTCGCCGTTGCTGAACTTGATGCCGTTGCGCAGATGAAATATGTATGTAAGCCCATCCGCGCTCACATCCACACTCTCCGCCGCCCAATCCTGCACGATGAGGTGTGCGTCGAGCGCGACCAGGCCGGGAAAGGTGAGTTCGATGGGGACGAGCGAGGCGGCATCGCGCACCAGCGCCGGGTCGCGTGTCGCCAGATCCGCCGCATGGGGATCGAGCTGGTCATGCAGGATTTGCTGACTATCGGCGACCGGCTGCGGCGGTGTGTTGTTGGTTGGCGTCGAGCTACACGCCGCCAGCAATACGGTGAGCAGCAACACAACCACCGCGCAGGTGTTGCAGATGTTCAGGCGGGGCAGTAGCGACGCCAGCGCAGCCCACAACCGCTGGCCCACCCAGCGCATGCTACACACAAACTGTCCGCTGACACTCACTGGCAGGCGCTCCTGAATCACATACAACCCATACACATCCTAAGATAAGCGCAGCAGCGAACGCCTCTGTTTCAGCAGGGTGACCGCATAGCATGCGCTTCGCACAATGTCTCAGGCGCCGCTGCACATGTCTCAGGATATGCCTCTATGCATAATGCCTGCAAGACGCGATTGATCAGCGTACGCTCACTGGCGCCAGTGAGCGGCGCAAGGCGTCGTTCAGCCAGGTCGCCGCCGGGATCGTCACCAAGCAGCGTCTGCGCATACAGCGGGGGAACGGCGCCGTGGGCAAAGGTCAAGCGCGCCCACAGTTCCTCGGTGAAGCGCGCCTCCTCCAGCGAGAAGTCGTCGGGGTAGGCGGCGCGGTTGCGGTGATCGCCAGTCGCCAGTGGCTGATCCATCGGGCCTGGTACATCCAGTATACACTGTTTAGCTGAGTCCGTTCGGTGAACCGGCGTAGCAGGATGATCGGTAGGGTGGGGTGAGTGATATGAAGCAACAGCGCCCGGCTGTTCACGATAGCCGGAATCACCAGCATCGTAGCGTGTGTCATTCAGCGCATCAGGGGCGCTACCGCACAGATGGCGCCCTTCAGGCGTCGCGTTGCGCCTCGCGGGGTCGTGCCGCGCGCCTGGTTTCTGCTGGCGCCGCAGGTGGTGTATCAGACTGTGCTTCAGACTGTGCTTCAGACTGTATTTCACGCGGTCGAATTGCTCGAACCCGCTCATGTGTCCGCTCCTCAAGCGCGTCACGCAAGCTCTTGCGTGCGCGCCATAACCGTGTATCTATCGCATGGCGCGAGAGGCTTGTCTTTGCGGAGATTTCCTCTGTGCTTGCCAAACGAAAATAGCGCATATACACGAGATAGCGGTCGAGTTCGGGCAGCAGTTCAAGCGCCTGGCGCAGTTCTTCGCCGCGCTCACGCTGTTCCAGCAAACCTTCCATGTTTTGCTCCGTCAATCGCAGGGCCAGGCGATCCTGATTGCGCGCGGTGTCACGCGGTTCGCCGGTGACGCCATCGAGTGAGGTGACGGTGGCCTGACGGCGCTGAATCTGGCGGCGGCGGTCGAGCGCGATATATTTTGCGCGCATGGTCAGCCAGGTGCGCAATGAGCCACGTTCGGGAGCAAAGCTGGTAATCTCTTGCCAAACGGTGACGAAAAGATCGCTGGCGCACTCCTCGGCGTCCTGGGGCGTTCCTACACCATCAAGCACAAGGCGAATGAAGTAGGAGATTTCACGCGAATAGCGCGCCATCAGCGCCTCAAGCGCCAACGGCTCACCTTTGGTCAGCCCCGTATAGAGCGCATCGTCAGACCAGTCATCTTGCACCGTGTCACTCCTCTGCCGTGTCCACCCATCTCTGGCCCCATTGCCAGAGCGAGCGCCGCCATTGCCTGTCATTGTTCGCCGTTGCCGCCGTCACCGAGCGGATGGCCCTTGACACTCCCATTGACATCATTGTCGCGGTCGGTCGCGGTCGAAGGATCGCTGGCATCTGGTTTCCGGCTGCCAGTGGGCCAGCAGATTCCCGAAAGGATGTATGACGTAGTTCTTATGACGTGTAGAGGTCGTTACGATGTCGCCGCTGCGCCGAGAAGACGCCCGTACTGTTGAGGCGATGTCATTGCTGACAAAGCCTGGTTGCCCGGAGGCGCTACTATCTCGCTACACGGTACTACGTCCATTCAGGCACGTTTCTCACGCTATTCTTGCATAACATGGCCATCGGCGTTCGAGAACGCCACAGCCAGGAGTTCTTGCGATTGTCCGGCTTCACGTAATCGCGCTGGGCAATCGCGCAGGGGACAGCGTCTGACGTTGGCGTCTGTCCGTCTTAGCGGCATATCACCCCACTCTCAGGTTCGTCTCAGCTTTTCCCTTGTGATGGCATGATACACAATCATGTCAAGGGGCAAATGTTCCACAATGCAGACAATGCAGACAATGCAGACAATGCACAATGCAGATTGCCACCTTCCTGCACACGTCCTACACATCGTCCACGCATGCCAGAGACACTCGGAGGCAGCCGACGTCAATCCCCCTTTCAGCAGAACGCAGCAGGGGAATGATTGGTTCCCCCGCTGCTCTGCCAACCTCACCGCTAGGTAATTGCTCGTAGCGCATCCCACAGAAACGTCAGCGCGCATCGGGAAACTTGCGGAGATCGTTAGTTTGGCTGCGCAAAGTAGAGGAAATCAGTCGAAAAAGGGCAGACAGCGTCGCGCTTGTATGGTAGACTCCTTCTGGTATTATGGCTGAGACCGACCGAGACAGGCGAGGTCAGGCTAAGACAGATGATGTCGTGCGCTAGTGGCGGGGGATGCGCTGTGAAGTTTAGGTGGTGGTATATTCTGCTGTTGGCGACTCCTGCCGCAGTCGTCCTGTGGTATCTCAACCGGCAGGGGCAATTCGCCGGTCACTTCACCGACTGGGTGTTCTGGCTCTCGCTGGTTTCGCTGGTCGCCTTTGCGCAACTCGCCAGTGAGGTGACCGAGAACCTCTCCGAATTTCTCACACCCGTCGCCAGGGGAATTATCACAGCGTCGTTCGGTAATGTGCCGGAACTGGCGATTGGCGCCTTCCTGCTGATCCAGGCCCACAATCATCCCAACGTGGCGACCACGAACTTTATCATCATCCGTGGGCTGCTGATCGGCTCGATCATCAACAATGTGCTCTTCACACTGGGTATCGCCACCTTCTTCGGCGCCTTCAAGCATGGCAAGCTCCGCTTCGACAAGAATCGCGCGGCGGGCTACGCCTCGATGCTGGCGCTGGCGGTCGTCGGGTTGGCGCTGCCCACGTTGGCCACAGACTTCGCCAAAGATGTGGGACAGGCCGCCGAGGAAAACGTCAGTTTGATCGTCGCGGCGATCCTGATTATCAGCTACATCGCCTATGTCGGCTCCGAAATCTTTCACTGGGGCGATAAACGCGCCAGCGCCGCCGTCGCCGCTGCGTCGGCGATTGGTCCAGCCTCCGCCGGGCATCACGCTGAGCATCATACCCACGAAGACCACGAGCAGCATGGCAAGCAGCATGCGGAGCATCAGCCGACCGCAGAGGAACGTGAGGAGATCGAGGCCGAACGCCGCAAAGCCGAACGCGAGGCAAAGGCGCAACAGCGACGACGCGAGAATCCCGGCATTCTGCTGCTCTCGACACTTGCCTTCATCGTCGTCACGGCGCTCGTGGTCGGCATCTGCTTCATACTGGTCTCGGTGACGAATACCGTGATCGTCAACACAGCGCTCACGCCACTCTCGACCGGTCTGATCATCTTCCCGGTGATCTGCAACATCGGCGAGATGCTCGAGGCGTTCTCGAAATCCTGGGGCAAGAACAAGGATATGGAGGGCGCAATGGATGTGGCGGCTGGCTCCAGTGTGCAGATGCCGCTCTTCGTCACGCCGCTGCTGGTGTTCTTCGGCTATGGCGTCGCGCTGCTCTTCGGCGGTCAACCATTGACGCTGATCTTCAAGCAACCGCTGGAACTGGTGGTCGTCGCGCTTGTCACGTTCGTCTATGCGCTGGTGAATCTGGATGGCGAAACCACCTGGCTTGAAGGCGCGCAACTGCTGGCGTTCTACACTATGATTGCCGTGACGGCCTTCGCCCTCCCTGGCCAATAAGCGACATCACCCCCCGCCCCTCTCCGCGCGGGTGAGGGGCGAGAAGAGAATAGCCCATCGGTTCTGGCGCCTTTGCCGGCAGGCGAACGACTGTGTGAACGATCTCTTCGCGCCATTGGCGCCCTCCATGCGTCATGAATGCGTGAACTGCTGTGGTATCATGGCGTGATGGCAAGCGGTAGCCAGCGAGGAGGGTGGGGCGATGGCGGCGGGAAATGCGACTCATAGGGCGGATAAGGCGAACATGGCGCCGATGGCAGACCGCTACCGGGCGCAGGCGCGGGTGGGCATCGGCGGCACAGCGGTGGTGTACCGCTGTGTGGATCTGCATACCGAACGCATCGTGGCCGTCAAGGTGTTGCGCACCAACGGCCCGCTGATCCCCGAAGCCGCCGCGCGTTTCCGCCGCGAGGCGCATCTGGCGGCGACGCTGGCCCATCCGCATATCGTGCGGATGCTTGACTATGGCTACACTTTCCCCCCCATCACCGGCCAGCGCGTTCCCTGGGCCGAAGACCCCAACCGCCCGGTTCCCTATCTGGCGATGGAGTATGTCTTCGGTATAACGCTCAAAGAGTTGGTGCGCCGCAATGGTCCGCTGCCGATTCCCTGGGTGTGGCGCATCGGCGAACAGTTGTGTTCTGCGCTGGCGGCGGCTCATGCGCTCGGCGTGGTTCACCGCGATGTGAAGCCGCAGAACGTGATGACGCTCGACGCGCCGCTCGAACTGCTCACCAAGCTCACCGATTTTGGCATTGCGCGCCAGGTGGGCGGCGACCTCACCACGCTCACCGCCACCGGACAGGTGATCGGCACGCCCGACTACCTCTCGCCGGAGCAGGTGCTGGGTGAGCCAGGTGGCCCCTCCTCGGACCTCTATTCGCTTGGCGTTGTGCTGTATGAACTGTTGACAGCACATCTGCCCTTCGAGGCTGATACGCCGCTTGCCGCCGCCTCGCGCCGCATGGTGGCCGATCCGCCACCACTGACCGCCTATCGCCGCGATATTCCGGCGCCACTGCAAGAGGTGATCTTGCTGGCGCTGCGCCGCGACGCTGGCGACCGCTTCGCCAATGTGCAGGAGTTCGCTCAGGCGCTGCGCTGGAGCCGCGAACAGTCGCCGCCGCAGCCGCTCACACAACGTGGCGCTTGGGCGCTGGATCGCCGTCCACGCCCAGCGCAACCCGCCCACCCTGTCCAACCCTCGCTGCCCGATCCCGCCGTAGAGGCGCCCGCTGGATCCCCCAGCGCCGCAGAAGCATCTGAACATGCTGACGGCACTATGGGATCAGGACTTGGAACACGCAGGGGAGTATCAGCCAACGCCACACCGCTTGAGGGCGAGGGTCTTGTGGATGAGATGGATGACGAGATCGCAGTGCAATCCACCGTGTTGCGCGTGATAACGCATCTGCCGGAGCTTGAGGGTGAGCTGCGGCCAGAGGATCGCCTGCCCGCCGCCACAGACCTCTTCGCCGCTGATGGCCCATTTGGTCTGCCAGAAGAGCGCCTGCCCGATACCGAAGGTGCGGGCGCCGGTTGACCATAAACAGTCAGTTTGGGCTATTTTCTTCCCCCTATTTGGGGGGTGGCATGTTTTTGTGGCACAATAGAAAGTGATCACCCGCTGTATGGCATCGAACATGCGCGAGGTGTGACACGTATACACAACGGTCGTATGGCGACTGACCGCACCGCTCCCCCCTATCTCATCCCGGCAGACCGACGCGCTATAAGCGCGTTTTGCGTGCCTGGGAAATGCTCACGGAGCCCATGCGATAGCTGATAGCTTTGGGTGTGACGATGCTGTGACACAGCAACGTGACGCACGGCGGCTCTCATGCGCCCTATACTGATAGGGAGTGATGTTGAGCAGGTATGGCTTCTCTCGTGATTCCATGCCAACAACATCAACTCCGATTCGTCGACATGGCGCGGTAGTGGTTGTATACAGTGATAGATGTGTTGTATTTGAGGAGGCAGAGCAAACAGATGAAACGAGCGCAAGTAATCGGTATCGCGGCGGGCGTGACGGTAGGCCTGGTGGCGGTCGCGCTGGGCGTCGCGCTGGCACGCGAAGAGGGCCGCGCAGCGGCTCGCCGCTTGATCTCGCAGTCCGGTGAGTGGACCCAGAAGGGGTCACAGGCGGCCGTTTCGGCGGCCCAGCAGGCCCAGCGCGTTAGCTCGCAGGTGGCCAAGAGCGCCGCAGAGCAGTATCGCGTGCAGGCTCCGAAGGTGCAGAACACCGTGAGCGGCTTGATCTCACAGGCCCCTTCAGCGGCAGGCGCCCTCAACGCGGCGCTTTCGCGCACAGGCCTGAACGGCAAGGGCAGCGTGACGACAGCCACGCAGGAGTAGAGTAGACGCACATCACTCTCAGGCTGGCTTCCGGGCTGACTTCGAGCGAGACGTAAACTCAAACGCCGACACCAATAACGGACGATCACAATGGCGTGATCGTCCGCTTTATTATCGCTACCACCGCTACCACCGCTAAAAATGACTCCCGCTTGGTGTAGCGCGCCAGCGATTTATCTGCCCGCCAGCCAGGTGTGCAACAGGTCCTCCACCTGCTCGATCTCGAAGGGCTTGGGCAAGGTTCCGTCGGCATCTACATCGAGGGCAGCGCGGGCAGGGGCGGCGGTCATCAGGATGATCGGGGGCGGCGGCCAGCCGCGTTCCTTCCACTCGCGCCGCAACACGGCAATCAGTTC
>JBDTAI010000235.1:0-5035 GCA_039924685.1 Ktedonobacterales bacterium | reverse complement strand
TCGTTTCAGGCGTTTGCGCAAGAGCAATTCCCCGGCGAGGAATGGGCGGCGGCGCGGCGGCGAGCAGGCGCCTATGTCGAGGGCTTTGATGCGGCTGAACCTGAACGGGTGAGCATGCAGTGGCTGCGCCAGACCGAGGAGGCCGCCGCCAGCATCGAGGGTGACGAGCGCCAGCATCGCCTGCTGGGTGGCTATGATCTGCTGCCGTTGGCGTTGCTTAACAGCCTGGACCCGCAACGCGCGCGGCTCGTTCTCAACACCACCGTGCACGAATTACGCTGGTCGCGTGGGCACGTAGAGGCAAGTGTGGGCGCCACCGCGCCTGGCTCAACTGGTGCAAACGCCAGCCTGACTGCCCGCGCCGCCATCATCACACTGCCGCTGGGTGTGCTGGCCGCCTCGCTCATGCCTGCCGCATCCGCCGCATCCGCCGCATCCGCCGCATCCGCCGCATCCGTCCCAGGCGAACTGACGGGTAGTGTGCGCTTCATTCCCGCCTTGCCACAGAAACGCGCCGCGCTCGCACGGCTGGCGATGGGGCATGCCTGCAAGGTTGTGTTGCGCTTCCGTGAACGCTTCTGGGATATGCCGCTCATGTCACCACACGGCGATCTTGCGCGCCTGCCGCTGCTCACGGCGCTCAAAGCGCCGCGTCTCTCGTTTCTCTTCGCTGCCGATGAGGCGCTGCCGACATGGTGGACGCATTACCCTTTGCTCACGCCACGGCTCACCGCTTGGGCTGGTGGGCCACGCGCCGAGCGGCTGGCGTCGTTGACCGATGCGGCTATCGCCGACCGCGCGCTCGATTCCCTGGCGCATGCGCTTGGTATGGCTCGTGGCTCGCTGGATGGGTTGCTCGACGCCTGGCATATCCACAACTGGAGCCGCGATCCCTTCGCGCGCGGCGCGTATAGCTATGTGTGCGTGGGCGGCATAGACGCGCCGAGACTGCTGGGTGAGCCAGTGGAGGATACGCTGTTCTTTGGGGGTGAGGCGACCAACGACGCTGGCCACACCGGCATGGTGCATGGCGCGCTGGCGACCGGCAAACGCGCCGCGCAAGAGGTCATCGCCCACCTTGCATCAAGGCAATAAAAAACCCCTCTCCTGGCAGGAGAGGGGTTGGGGTGAGGTCTCCTGCTATCCGTGGGCGGCAGGGTTCTTCTGGGCCTCGGCGGCGCGCAACCGTTGACTCAACACCGAAAGCAGCTTGATGCTAATCTCCGGCGCCTCACGCAGCACAGCGCGGAAGTCCCACACAGGGATGACGAGTGCGCTGGTCGGATCGCTGGCAGTTACGGTGGCTGTGCGCGCCTGATCGTCGAGCAGCGACATCTCGCCCAGCACATCACCTCGGCCAAACACCCCCAACTCACGCGTTGTGCCATCAGGCGTGTCTTGTGTCACATTGACGCGCCCGTTAGTGATGATGAAGAGTCCCACGCCGGTGTCACCCTGGCGCATCAGCGCTGCGCCAGCAGGATAGTCGCGCTCGCGGCAACTGGATGCCAGGGCTTGCAGTTCGCGTTTATCAAGGCTGCTAAAGAGAGGCACCTGGGCTAACACGTCTTCGTACACGGCAGTATCCGCCTTTCATGAGTCATGCGAGTGCGTCAGGAGCGGCTTCGGGTGTCCGCTGGATGTCTGGGTCGTCTGGACGATTGGGATAGAGGGGAACGCCGCCCCTACTATACCACGCGCCGGGCGGCGTTCATTTTCACGTTGCTCGTTCACCAACGGTTCTGCTGGCTGCTAACGGCGCATCCGTGGACGTGGCCCATTACCGCCGTCGTAGCCGTTGTCGCCATTCATCCCATTGTACTCGTCGTAACCGCCATCATAGCCACGGTCGTAGCCGGGAGCGTTCGGATTCGAGTTGGGACCCGACATCGGGCGACCGGCGCCGCGCCCACCCGGACCCGACATCGGACCCGACATCGGACCCGACATCGGACCTGCCATGCCGCCGCGTGGCATGGATGGGCCGCCCATCGGCATGCGCCCCATTGGCGTCTGTGAACCCTGCATGCCACCCGACATGCCACGACCATCCATAAATCCTGGTGTTTCTGGCATCGCAGGCATGCCGCCCTGTGGCGCCCAATCATCTGGAGCGCCAGCGTCGCGCCGCCAGGAATTACCTCGACCAGTCGGCGGGTTCATCTGCCCCATCGGACCCATCGGACCCATACGACCACGTCCGCCCAGACCACCAGAGTCGGCGCCATTCCTCGGGCCGGGTGGCAATGCGGCGCGCGCGCCCACCATTTCAGGCATGCGGCCAACATTCATGCCCATGTTACCCATGCTACCCATATTGCCCATGTTGGTATTCGAGATGATACGTGGGCCAGCGCCACGCATGCTGTTGTTGCTGGCATGCGCCGCCGCCCGCGCGCCTCTCATCTGCGACTGACCCATGCCCATGCCGCCTGCCATCGCAGGCATGGCAGCCATCGCCTCCATCTCCTCGTCGCGGCTGGCTTTGGCGCGCCGCCGCACGCCTACCAATTGCTGAAGGTCGCCGACGATTTCGTCGAGCCGCTCGGCGCTATCGCTGGCTTGCTGCGAACCGGCTGCCACCTGATCAGCGATCTCGATCACCGCCTGCATGGCGCCCGTCATGCGCTCGTACTGCGAGGCTTCCTGGCGGCTTGCCACGCTGATGTCACGCACCGAGCGTGTCATATAGGCAAGGATCGAGTCAATCTGCACTGGCGTGATCTCAGCGCGCCGCTGAATCACCTGGTTGCCCATCAGCGCCAACTGGTCCGTGCGGTGCGAGATGTCGCGCGCCATCTCGGCGAAGTTTTGCAGCGCCTTGTTGATCGAGTTCACCGCCCAAACCTGTTGCTCGGCGCCACCTGCCTGTTGCGCCGCAATGCCGCCCAGCCGCTCGGATGAGGTATTGACCTGACGCGCCACCCGCTGAAGCGTATTCACAATCGTCGAGGCGAAGAGCAGCGCGAAGATGATGCCGGCGATCATGATGATCAGACCGAGCAGCAAAAGCTGGATGGTCGTGCTTTGCTGGAAACTGGTGACGGTATCGAGCGGGGCGCCGACACTCAACACACCGATGAAGTTCCCCTGCGGATCGCGCAACGGATAATAGTCAGTATAATACTGCCTGCCGTCGAGGGTGACGATGCCGAGCCACTCATGCGGGTTGACGCCGAGGTTCTTCAGGTTGTCACTGCTGACGCCCATGTTCGATTCTACCTTGGGGTCGAGTACCTGGCCAATCTCGCGCTTGGCAATGCCTTGCGTGGTACTGCCACTCTGCAGCGTGGTGGCAATGCGCGTGCAGCCGGTAGCTAACATTCCACTCTGGGGAGTGGCGCACTTGAAGACGCTGACCTCACCGCCGATAAGCTGCTTCACCTCATCCACATAGTCGGTGTCGCTATCCAGTGGATATTTGCCGAACAGGTTCTGGGAGTTGTAGGAACTCAGGTCTTTGCCAGTGGTTGGCGAGTCAACCACCAGATTGCCATCGTATGAAATGGAGATGTTCTGCCCATACTCGGTCTGCAACACGAGATTGGCAATCTTCATGTTCTCTTGTTCTTGCTGCTGGGCCTGTTGCGAGGCATATTGATTGATCGCGTTGTTGGCGATGAAGAGCGTCGCCGCCGTGCTGAGGATTGCGCCGAGCAACACTACCAGCGTCAGTTGCGCGCGAATACCCAGACGCATCCGTCTTCGACCCATCTCACATTCCTCCTACCCACGCCTGGGTTGGTCGTGTCTTGTTCGCTTCCGCACTACTGCGCAATCTTAAACGAGCAACCGCCAACGAAAGCCGCGCGACCTTACCCATTAGTCCATCGGCCTGCCCGCACCGTGACGCCAGCATAGCGCATCGCGCGGATCATGTCCAGCGAGTAGCATATCCCGTCTATTGTACAGCATGCTGCAATATGACGTGAGGAAGTGTAGCCAGAAGGGCCAGAAGCGCCAGAAGGGCCAGAAGCGCCGCTATTGGCCCGCCAAAGACGTGTTGAAGGGGTGGTGAGAGGGCCTTGGGGTTTGAAAAATTGCAGGATCAGCGATTACCGAGATTGGTCGAGCGCTCACCAAGTGTCATTTTGACACTGTGTTGGGTAGTACTGCTGCGCACATAGGTGATCGTCACAGCCGTTCCGGGCTTCTGGCTGGCGAGCGCGCCCGCCAGATCGCCGTTGCCGACAACCGTCCGCCCGTTCACCCCACGATGATGTCACCCGTCTGCAATCCCGCCTGCTTTGCCGGACTTTTGCCGCTGGCGTCTGAGGCGAAGCCGGTGATCAGCGCGCCGCCCTGCGCTCCCTGGCTCTGCACCTCCACCACCGAGGGCTGTGTCACGCGCACAACGTTAATCACCGTCTGCTACAAATCCCGCAAGCCAGCGGGAACAGAGACGGTGGGGGCAGGATTGGCTTGCGTGTTGTGGTTGGCGGTGGGGCCGAGGAAGGGGTTGAAGAAGAGCGCTGCGCCGACGCCACACAGCCGATCAGCAGCAAGACGAGCGCGCCGATGGCGAACGCCCACTCGCCCAGCCGTGGCCGCCGCCACGCCAGTGGCCGCTGTGGCGCGGGATAGTGCGGCTAGTCTGGGACGGATTGATAACCTGGATAGGGTTGATTGTTCAGTGGTCGCGTCTGCGCCGATCTAGCGCCGTAGGTTGGCAGGTCGGCGAGTGTCGGTTCTGTGTTCGGTTCTGGTATGGAAGGCTCATCAGGTCCATAGGGCGGTATTGGGTGTGAGGGACATTCCGCGTCTCCTTCGTGATTGCGTCATGTGTAAGGAACGGTGCTATCCAGGCGTCCGTCGCGCCAGTTGACTTCCTTTTATTGCAGAGAGGACGCCATGGAAGCAGTGTCGTTTATGTTAGTCCATTATGAGGCTAACCAGCGGAGCGCGCAGTTCCACGCACATGTGCCACTCGTCGCACACGCGCCGCATCGCGTAGTTGCGCCAGCGCCCAGTCGGTCGGCGTCTCGGCCTCGGCGATCTGCCGCGCGCGCGCGGCCAGCGCCGTCCGCTCGGCGCG
>JBDTAI010000234.1:0-3460 GCA_039924685.1 Ktedonobacterales bacterium | reverse complement strand
GACCAACGACGCTGGCCACACCGGCATGGTGCATGGCGCGCTGGCGACCGGCAAACGCGCCGCGCAAGAGGTCATCGCCCACCTTGCATCAAGGCAATAAAAAGCCCCTCTCCTGGCAGGAGAGGGGTTGGGGTGAGGTCAGTCCGCTTTCACCACGCTCACACGACGCCGCACCTCTTCGTGCAGCGAGTCGCGGAGCGCGGCGATGGGCGCCGCCTCGATGATCGGGTCTACGAAGCCCTCAACGATCAGGTGCGTGGCCTCGATACGCGACAGCCCGCGACACATCAGGTAGAAGAGTTGCTCCTCATCCACCTTGCCGACGGTGGCGCCGTGGCTGCATCCAATGATGTCGTTGGCGGCGATCTCCAGGTTGGGGATCGAGTCGGCCCGCGCGCCGTGACTGAGGAGCAGGTTACGGTTCTGCTGGTAGGCTGCCGTGCCGCGCGCGCCTGGGTGGACCTTGATCAGCCCTGAATAGACCGAACGCGCCTCATCCGTCAGCACGCCCTTGAAGAGCAGGTCGCTCACGCCATTGGCGCCCTTGTGGTCTTGCAGCGTATATCTGTCGAGGTGTTGCTTGCCATCGCCGATATAGAGGCCGAGTAGCTTGATGTTGACGCCGTCGCCTTCCAGTTTGGCCTCGACGCGCCCCTTCGAAATCTGGCTGCCAAGCTCGATGGTCTGCACGGTGCCGCTGGTGTCGCGATCCATCAGGGCGCGCTCGGTGTGGTAGTCGAAGACGCCATTGCCCCAGCGTTGCACGCCGACATAGTGGAGCGCCGCGCCGCGCTTGAGGATCAGTTCGACGATGCGTGTGGTGAAGCCTTGCTTAGTGGCGTCGGGTGAGGTGAAGTCCTCGGCATAGACGGCCTTGCTGCCGACATCCATGACGATCAGCGTGTGCGTGAGGCTGGCGGCGCCGCTCAGGTGCGCCTGCACAATCGTGCGCAATGGCTGCTCGACGGTGACACCGCGCGGCACGTAGAGAAACGTTCCGTTCTCCCAGAAGGCGGCATGCAGCGCGGCGAACTTGCTATCGCTGGCAGGCACGCAGCGTGTCATGAAATAGTCGCGCACCAGTTCGCCATGCTCGCGCAGGGCCGTGCGCAGATCGGTGAAGATCACGCCTTGGGCCTTCAACTCGTCGCTCAGGCGATATTCGACAGCCTCGCCATCGCGCAGCCCCAGAAAGCCGCCATAGGCTTCGTTGCGTTCGGCATGCGGCAGCAGCGTTCCTGCGGAGCTATCGCTGGTCTCGTGGGTGATGGGGGCAGCGCCATCATGTGCGCCATCCGCGCCATCACGATAGGGCGCCACCTCGTTCAGTCGCAGGCGGCGCAGATCGGTCCGTCGCCACTCTTCATCCTGACGGGTGGGCATGGGAATGTCCTGGTAGGTGCGCCAGGCCGCCAGACGCTGCTCACGCATCCACTCAGGTTCGTTCCGGCGCGCGATCATCTCGTCGAGCGCCTCTGCGCTGAATCCGCGCCGCGCCACAGAAGCAGTCATAACCCTTGTACCCTTGTTGCCTTTCTGTCGGCGAAAACAACTCGCCTCGCTGTATGTATGGCATCGCGCGGCTCGCCAGCCCGGCGTGCGGATGATAGGTGGACTTCAGTTCGCTGCCACACGTCTCGTCTATCGCCGCATATCCCTGTATAACACCGCTTGCCGCCGCCCTTTTGTCATAGAAGGGGCGGGGCAGCGCGCGTTGGCTGCTCCGCCCTGGTTGAGTGCGTTCCCGCGCACGACTGCGGGGAATGTGTTGCCTAGCCCACAGACCCTGACATCTCGAGCTGGATCAGCCGGTTGAGTTCGACGGCGTATTCCAGCGGCAACTCTTTGGCGATTGGCTCGATGAAGCCGCTGACGATCATGGTGTACGCCTCGCTCTCGGTCAGGCCACGGCTCATCAGGTAGAAGAGCTGCTCCTCGCCAACCTTCGAGACGGTGGCCTCGTGGCCGACCTCAACATCCTCTTCCTCGATCTCGATGTACGGGTAGGTGTCGGTGCGGCTCTGCTCATTCAGCAGCAGCGCATCGCAGCGCACGTTGGATTTGACCCGCGTGGCGCCCTTCTCGACCTTGAGCAAGCCGCGATAGCTCGATCTGCCCGTCCCCTTCGAGATCGATTTGGAGATGATCTGCGACGAGGTATCGGGCGCGACGTGAACGATCTTGCCGCCCGCGTCCTGGTGCTGGCCATCCGAGGAGAAGGCTACCGAGAGTACCTCACCACGCGCATGCGGCCCCATCAGCCATACCGCTGGATACTTCATCGTCAGCTTGCTTCCAAGATTGCCGTCCACCCATTCCATCGTGGCGCCCTCGTAGGCGACGGCGCGCTTGGTGACGAGGTTGTAGACGTTCTTGGACCAGTTCTGGATGGTGGTGTAGCGCACCCGCGCGCCCTTGTGGACAATGATCTCCACCACAGCACTATGGAGCGAATCTGTAGTGTATGTAGGCGCCGTGCAGCCTTCCACATAGTGTACGTAGGAGTCCTCATCCGCTATAATCAGCGTGCGCTCGAACTGGCCCATGTTCTGCGCGTTGATGCGGAAGTAGGCTTGCAGCGGTATCTCGACCCGTACCCCCTTGGGGATGTAGATGAAGCTGCCACCGCTCCACACGGCGCTATTGAGCGCGGCGAACTTGTTGTCGTTGGGCGGGATGATCGTCGAAAAATATCTGCGGAACAATTCTTCGTGCTCACGCAGTCCTGTGCCGGGGTCCACGAAGATCACACCCAGCTTCTCCAGGTCTTCACGCACCTTGTGGTAGATCACTTCACTTTCATACTGGGCTCCGACGCCCGCCAGATATTTGCGCTCGGCTTCGGGGATGCCCAACTGCTCGAAAGTTTCCTTGATCTCGGCGGGCAGATCGTCCCACGTCTTGCCGGCTTCCTGGGTAGGCTTGATGTAGTAGTAGATGTTGTCGAAGTCAATCTCGCTGAGGTCGCCGCCCCAGGTGGGCATCGGCTTCTTCAGGAAGATGTCGAGGCTCTTGTGGCGGAAGTCGCGCATCCACTGCGGCTCGCCCTTGAGTTCGGAAATCTCCTCGACGATCTCATGCGAAAGCCCCTTGCGCGACTTGAACACATAGTTTTCGGGCTTACTAAAGCCCCACTTATATTCGTCCAGCTCGAGGCCGACGTCTGTCTCCGTGCTCATGCTGTTCCTCCAACCTGACTATGCGCCGTCGCTACCCGCCATGCGCAGTGATGGTCATGCGCTAGCTGCGCCGTCGCGACCGCGCCATTCGACATGCTGCTATCGGGCCTTCGTCTGGCCTTCGTCGGGCTTTTGTTGCTGTAATTCTGACTGTGCCACTCGGATATAAGTATGCCACGCCACAGCCCCTATCGTCAAGGTCACGGCAAGGTCGTGTCTGTTCATGGGGTGGTGAAAGCAGGTATACTGGTGGATGGGTAGGGGGCGAGGGCGAAGGCGGT
>JBDTAI010000233.1:0-21203 GCA_039924685.1 Ktedonobacterales bacterium | reverse complement strand
GTCCATGCGGGCAAACGCCTCGTCGTGCATCAAGAGGCGCAGCGGCGCGTTAGAGACGGCAAACTGCATCGCCGCCGCCGTCAGCAGCAGCACATAGACCGGCACGCGCTGCTCGCCACCGCTGCCAAAGCCCGACACCGCGCTATCCCACGGACGGATGCGCGCATCCAGGTCGTCACAGTGCAGCAGCGAGATGTCCACCCAGCGGCGGTAATCAAGCTGCTCCACAATTGCCTCCACCGAGGGTTGCGCCTGCCCCTGCATCTGCTCCTCCAGCCAGGCGGCGAAGATCGAGGTTAGCTGCGCCTGCACGCTGGCGGGCATCGCGCGGCCATGTTCAAGTAGCGCCGTCGCCACCGTCACATGATCGAAGGGGATGTCGGGATGGCGTGTCAGCCGCACAGAAATCTTCATCGAGAAGCGCGTGTTGCGGGCAAAGAAGCGCGCCGTGGTCAGCCGCTCGTTCAGCCCCTCGATGATGCTCTGCGCCCGCAGCAGTTGCTCCACAAGATGGCTGATCACCTCGCCCAGAATGATGTCGCGCACCACCCGCGTCACCCGCTGTGAGAGCGTCTGCTGCAACTGGTCAATTGAAACGTCGAGGAAGTTGAGCAACAGTCGTACATCGCTCGTGCCTTCCAGACGCGGCGCCACATCCAATAGCCAGCCCTGCGGCGCCAGCGCAAGTTCGTGTTTGGCGGGCGCGCGCAGCCCAAACCTGTCGTCGGCCCCCACCAGCGCCTGATACTCCGCCACCGCGACCAGAAAGCCCTCCTGCTCACGTTCGGCGGCGCTGAAGGCGCGCGGCAGATCATCTTCGAGCCGTTGGCGGCTATCGCGTCCGCGTGTCTGCTGGCGGGCATACCTCACCGGATCGTCCACCTGGTTCTCTGGCAGATCGAGGCTGTCGGCGACGGCATTGAGCAGCGCCCCAAAGGCCGTATTGCGGTTATCGAGCAGCTTGCTGGCGGCCTGCGCGGCGCGGGCGTGTTCACTGCGCATCTGGCGGGTGGCTTCGAGCTGGTGCAGCGCGATGCCTTTGGCGACCCCCGCCTGCCGGGCCTGCTCCTCCGCCTGCTGGAGCCGCCGCTGTAACTGCGTGATGCGCGCCTCGACGTTTTCCAGTCCTGCAGCGCGCAGGGCGTTGCGCGCCTCGTTGAGCAGCCGTTGCGCCTCCTCCACGGCGCGGTCCATATCGCCCATACGGGCGCGGGCCATGCCATAGGCTTCGGTCTCGGCGTCGTGCGACTCCTCCGCCGCGCGCAGCCGCCCGCCAAGCTGCGCCAGCCGTCCGCGAGTCTCGGCGGCGCGGGTGATCGTGTCGGCCACCGCCTGCCCCAGGGCGGCGCGTGCGCGTCCCAGCAGCGCCGGGTCGCTTGCCAGCGCGGGATACGCCGCCGTCGCCATCTGCCAGCGGGCGCGGGTGTCCTCCTCATCCTGCGCGGTATCCTCAGCGTCGCGGCCTGTCGTCGCCAGCCGGATGGACGCCGCCTCCTCTGCTTCCCGCAGCGCGCGCATTTCGCCGCGTCGCTGCTCGATCTCTTCGAGCATATGGGCGACCTCGGAGAGCGCGCGGGCGCGTCCCTCGGCCTCACGCGCCGCTTCACGTTCGGCGGCAAGCTGGGCGCGGAGTTGCTCGTTCTCGGCGTGGAGTGTCGCCTGTTCGCGCTGCAACTCATCGCGGCGGGCGGCGGCGGCTGCCTGTCTGCGCACCACACCGATCAACGACTGCGACCGACGGCGCGGCTGAATCGTTCCCACCACATCGCCCAGCCGGTAGCGGCCATCGGGGCAGAGATACTCGCCTGAGCGCGGCGGCTCCTGCGTCAGCGCCACCTCACCAAAGACGCCATCCAGATAGTGACGCAACTCGCCATGCGACGTCACCAGCACGGAGGCCAGCGAGCCGCGCTGGGTGCGCGCGTTCTTCGCCCCCTGCGGATTGAGCGCCAGCGTGTGCCAGTCAACCTCCGCGCCAGCGGCAGCGCGCGCCTGCTCGATGGGGATCGCCAGCGTCAGCAGCGTCAGCGTATCCAGATGATCGAGCAGACCTTCGATGGCGTCGGCCCAGGGCAACCCCTCACGCGCCAGATCGAGATGACGATAGACCGGCGCCACGCTGCGATCCACCGTTTGCAGGCGGGCCAGCGCGCGTTCACGTTCCGGCGAGAGCGGCGGCAGCGGCTCACTCTGCGTCTGGCCGATCTCTTGCTGAAGCGTGGTCAATCGCTGCTCACCTTCGCCGATACGCACCTCGACACGCGCGGCGTTGGCGCTGGCGGCCCGCGCCAGCTCATGGGCGGCGTCAAGCTCGGCCTGGCACTGTTCACGCAGCGGCGGCAACAACATTGTGCTTGGCTCACCAGCGGGCATGCGGCCCAGGTCACTTGGCCAGCGTTGCGCCATCTTGTCCCAGCGCGCCCACAGCGCCTGGCGGGCGCCTTGTAGTGCGCGGACGGCGGCATCGTGCTGCGCGCGGGCATCGCGCTCGCTCTGATGCGCAGCGGTGGCGGCTGTTCCTGCCTCAGTGATGCGCTGGGCGTGGATTTCCAGCCCGTCGAGCGCGTGGTCAGTGTCTACCCAGGCGGCATGCAGGGCATCGGCCAGCGCCTGATCGCCCGGCGCAGCCATCACTTGCTCCCAGACGGCGATCAGCGATTGTGGCAAGGCGCCAAGCGAACGTTCGGCGCGTCCGCGTAGCTCGGTCAACCGGGTACGCGCCCCAACCTCTTCCTGATCCAGCGATTGCCGCGCGCCTGTCACTGAAGATTCCGTGCGGCGCAGGCGTTCCTCGGCCTGACGCAGTTCGCGGGCGGCGCGATCCTGTTCGCGCTGGGCACTTTGCAGGCTATCGTTGGCGCGGGCCACCGCCTGCACGATGTCGCCCGAATGCAGTTGTTGCAGTGATTCAAGCTCACGCCGCGCGCCCGCCTCTTCGGCATAGGCGGCTTCCTCGTTGGCCTCTGCCTGCCGCGCGCCTGACTCTGCCTCACGCAGCGTCTCGTCGGCTTTGGCGAGCGCCTGAGTGGCGTCGTCGTTGGCCCATGCGGTGCGCAGCCAACTGAACGATGCGTGATGTAGCACGGCGGCATGGTACTTCTTGCGCGCCTCGACCACGCCCGCCAGCGTCGCGCGCAGCTTGGCATATTCGTCAATGTCGCGGTGGATGCGCTGGATGCCCTCAAGTCCCTCCACCAGCCGTTCCAGGTGCGGGCGGTCCACCACTGGCAGGAACTCGCGCACGACGCCGCTGGGATCAGCCACAAGCGCATCGTCCACCTTCAGGCCGAGCATGCGGTGCAGCACGTCGTAGAGCGCATCGTAGCGTCGCTGCCAGTCGGCGCCCTCGATGTTGAGCAGACGCCGCGCCACCAGCCGGTTGTAATCCTCGGCCTGGCTGGCGTTGAAGGTCGCGGCGCCCGCATTGGCGCCTGCGGTGATCAGCGACTCGTTGCGTGAACGGAAGTCAGCCATTTGCAGCGGCGCCTGCCCCTGCGGCGTGGCCTCCAGAAAGGCGACCTGATCGAGTGGAGCGGGTATGGCGTAGTACCAGGGGTGTGCGGCGTGCGGCGTGGCAGCTGCTCCGGCGCCATAGACCCAGCGTCCCTCGCCCTCATGCTCGATCTCCACCGCGCAGTAGCCCACCGTGCGCTGACGGCGCCAGCCCTTGTCGGGCCGCTCCACGCCATGCGGATCGAAGAACAGGATCGTGTTGCTGAGGGTGCGCTTGCTGGTCCGCCCGCCCTCACGCGCGGCGGCATTGAACTGCTTGTTGGAGGCGGGAAAGAGCGCCCAGTCTATCGCGTCGAGGATCAGCGACTTGCCGGAGCCGTTCTCGCCGATGATCGCCAGCATGTCGCCCATCACATCCAGCAGCGCGTTCTCATGCCCGTGCCAGTTGATCAGGCGGATGCGGCGTATCCATGCGCGCCCCGGTCCCTTCGCCTGCCGCTGCAACATCTGCAACGCTTGCGAGGTTTGCGCTCCCGAACGCCCATTGCCATTGGCCGAACTCGCCTGGCTCATATGCCGTCCTCCTGCCCATCGTCGGCGTTGAGATCGTCGGCGGCCACCAGACCCGCAGGCGGCAGGAAGCGATCAATCAGGTCGGTGAACTCATAGACGCCGCTGAAGTCGCGCTCATCCAGCTTGTAGCGTTCGTCGGGGCGCTGTCTGTCGTCGGCGCCGATGCGTCGCAGCAGCTTGTGCCGCTCGAACGCGGCGAATGCCTGATAGAAGGCGCGCTGGTTTGCCCGCACCCGTTGCGCCGCGCCGGCCCGCTGCGGCTGGGGAGCCGTGGTCTTGCGGGCGCGTGCAGGACTCGCCGCCGTCATGCCGGGCGTGGAGACGGCGCGTTTGCGCGAGCGGGATGTCGCAGCCGCAGTAGTTTCAGGCTCCTCATCTTCATCGTCAGCCGCCTCGCCATCGCCCTGAGTCGTCAGCGCATCGTTGATCGCGCCCTCGTCGAAGCTCAACCAGGGCGAGAGCCGCTGTCCCTCCTCGGCCACGTACCGAAAGAGTTCGCTGAAGCGGAAGACGCTGGCGGAGTCACCTGCTTCGACCAGGCGCACGCTGCGATAGGCGCGGAGCAGGCATGCGTAGGCGGTCTGTTTGCGCGCCGTCAGCTCGAAGACATCGGCGATGCACATCTCACGCTGGCGCGGCGGACTGGTCCAGTAGGCTCGCGCCCAGCGCCCCAGCCGCAGTTCCAGCCGCGCGCCCAGCTCATCCTCGAAGAATCGCTGTTCGTCGGCGAAGTGTTTGGTGAGCCAGGTGAACTCATCGGGCGACTCATCCTGCATCAGCGCGCTCTGCTCGATCAGCATGCGGCGCACGCGGCGAGCAAGCTCCTGTTCGCGCTGTCCAGTATAGGTGGGCATAGGCGGCTGCTCCGGTTCTGGGAGTATCCAGACGGCGCCCCATGGTATTCACGGATCGGTTGGGGAGTTTGGGCGCCCGCCAGTTTGCCAGCAGCATAGCACAGGACCGCCGCTTTCCCATCATCTATAGGAAGAAGCGCCCACTCAACAGGACCAGATGAATGTGAGTTTGGGCGTGAGTGTGGGATTGAGTCGCCAGCGTTTAGCTGCCGCTGGGATCATCCTAGATCATCTTTTGCGCGTGTAACCCAGTCGAGCGCCTCATCCGGGATGCCATGCAGGCCAAGAAAGAGGTTCAGTTGAGCGACATGCTCCTGAATGTGGCGCAGATTGTAGAACTGCAGTTCCAGATAGCTGACTGGCTGCCCCTCAGTCCAGGGATACTCAACAGGTCGCTGCGTCTGCTCGTCTGTCAGCGCGATCAGTGTGTCGTGGCACTTCTGGCGTATAGACGCCAGCGAGGCGCGCAATTCCTGTTTGGCAAAGGGCTGTTCGGGCAGGGTCTCCTCGGAATCCATCTCTCCCTGGATAAAGGGAGCCGGGGGGATGAACTCCTCCTCCGGCACGCCTGAGAGATACAGGTCGAGCCAGAAGAGCGTGTGGTAGCTGACATACCAGAACTGCGACATCTGCTGCGGGAAACCTGATGTCGGGGGGACGTTCCAGAGGCGCTCGGTCCACAGCGCGTCGGGGCAGGCCACCACGGCGTTGTCAAGCATGTCAATGGCCGCGCCGAACTGCTTCCACAAACTGGTGTTCCACAAAGTGTCCATTGCGTGTTCCTCCACAGGTGAAAGATGCTACCGCCGCACGCTGGCGTTCTTGGAACGCATGGGATGCTCATACTCCAGCGTGGCGTTTGTATCGAGGATGGCGCCGAGCCGTTCCGCTTCGGCGGCAATCGCTTTGCGGATCATGGCGGTGGGCGGCGAGAACATCTGCGCCTTGACGAGCGTTTGAGAGCGCCGGACAGTATATTGCCAGACGCCCTGCATGGAGCCGTTGACCAGCACGACCGCCGAGACCCAGCCCTGCTGGCGAAAGACCTTGTGTTTATGGACCTGAGCAAGCAGTGGTTCGAGATCGCGCGGCGCCCCTATCGTGTAGGCGTCGAACAGCGGCAGCAGGTGAATCGTTGGCGACAGCTCAAGTCGCTGCATTGACTCGACCGTTGAGCGCAACGCAAAAGCGCGCCAGCCTTCCACCTCCACCTCTTCCAGTTCGTCCCCCAGTGACTGAAAGAGCTTTCTTGCCGCGACTTTCCAGGTTCCTACGCCCCACCAGCGTGCAAAGTCGTCAGCAGTGGCTGGGCCGTATGCCCGCAGATAGCGACGGGCGATCTCCTGCTGCGCCTGTTGTGGCTCGATGTCTTGCCAGTCGCCGATCCACGCCCTCGGATTCACGAATGTGACGCTCTGCCCCTGACTTGGCCCAAAACAGAGGTCACCGCGAAAGGCCGACGGTTTCAAAGGCGACCCCCAACTCGACGACAGAATGAAGTCGCGCAGATGGGCGATGCCAGTTGCTTGAACAAGGGCTTCGGCTAGCTGCTGGCGTGTCAGCGGCTCCTGTCCCAACACCTGTGGGACAGCGACAAGGTAGGCGTCCCGTTGCGCCGGGGTGATGCCATAATAGGCGAAATAGTTAGCCCACGCGAGCGACTCTGCCTGAAAGTTCCGCGCCGCGACATAGAGGGGCAAGTCGCTTGCCGCGAGGAGGTGCAATGTGCCGCGCATGGCCCAGGTCTTCACCAGCGTGCGGTCCTGCCATAGCGCGGATTTGACATGCTGCGGCGAGAGTTTGTCTACGCGGGTACACACCGCCAACTCGGCGGCGGACATCACCTGCGCCTGAATCCCACCAGTGCGAGTTACCGCCGAAATGGCATCCTGTGAGTTCAAGCGCGGGGTAAGGCCGTGTTGCGCCAAACGCCAGGCATGTACCTGGGGCCACGTCAATGCTGTCATCGCTGTCATCGCTGTCGTCATCCTGCCTTTTCATAACTATGTCCGGTAGGATTGCTGTTGAGGTCTTTGTCTTCCATTTCCCAGGCGTGATCCAGCGTGTGATACGCCGTGTGCCGAATTAGATACCGCAGCGGCCAGGTCCGGGCTATCTTGCCCTCAACATGCAACGCCCGAATGGCGTTGCAGTAGGCGTCGCGGTACGCTTGCAAGTTCTTGTCGTTGAGCGGCTCATCCTGGAGAGTGGACACCCCAACCTTCTCCGCCCAGTCCTGCTCCACACGAATCGTATGGCGGACGATGGAATCTCGATCACGCCCGCCCCCGCGCGGCCCCTTCTGCATCTCGGCTGATACACGCGCGCGCACGCTGTCGAACAACGTCCAGCATGCCTGCATCAGAGTCAGTTCACGTTCCAATGCTTCGCTCGCCAGGTCTTGCCTGTCAATGCCCGAAAACGCGAACGAGATGCCCCAAAAGTCGGTTGAGCCAGTGCCTGGATAGCGCTCGACCACCTCGACCGTGGTGATGGCGGCAAACGCCGCTTCCATCCCAGCCAGCTTCGCCACCTGCGCATAGCGGGGAAGGTAGGATTGCACCCGCTCAATCGCGGCCTCTCCGGTCTTGGCGCCACGTTCGAGACCGGGCCAATCTGGCGCCACTGCCGCCACCTTTTTGCCCTTTGGTCCGATTTCGAGCGTCACCCGCAGTTCATTCGCCATCGCTGCTCCCCCTTACAACAGCTCGCGCCGTTGCGAAATAGATGCTTTGAGAGCAGTATACAGGCTCATGTGGACAAGATACGTCCTGATTTCCATCCGCCGTTATATTGGTGGCAGAAGGGCGCAGAGGATTTTGAGGAAAGGTGGGGACTCACCCCCGCGCAGGAGCCGCCGACGCCGCGCGGATCGTTTTGGCGATAGTGTCGCCGATGCCGTGCAGAACGAGATCGGCGCTGAAGTGCGCCAGCATCGCCGCTTCCAGACCATACTGCCAGAAGAGATACCCCGTGGCGACCCCAACGATGCCGTTGAGCAGGATGGCGCGCACGACCAGCAACGGCGTCAGCTTGGCCAGCGCGGCGGTGGTTGGCAGATGTCCCAGGCCAAAGACGACGGCGGCGAGAATATTGGCGACCCAAAACGCGCCGAGTGTTGGCCTGCCATCGGGCACATGCCAAGCGAAACCGATCAGCCATGCCAGCAACGAGAACAGGAACAGGCGCAGCAAAATCTCCTCATCAATGCCGCCATAGAAGGACGCCAGAATACGTTTCCACAAAGCAGGAATGGGAAAGTCGTCACGCATGGCTTTGGGCATCCGTGGCCAGAATACCGTCATCTCCAGAACCAGCAGGATCGCTGACGAAACGACGCCAAGAATCAGCGCGGGCGCGATCATCGCCAACGCCTGAGCCGCCACATTCTTGCCTGCAAGCACGCCTTCCAGCAACGGTGCGCCCAGGCCAATCTGATGCGCGAGAAGCAATCCCAGGCCGGTCGCCACAGCCACCAGCACGACGCTCTGCGCACTCTGGAGCAGCACCAGCACCCATCGCGGCTGGCGCATCCGCTCCTGCGCCTTTCTGAACGCATCGGCGACGAGTTCGAGGGTATAGGGCATGACACAGGCGATCCCGATCACCCCTGCGCCGCACAGGATGGCAAATTCGGGCCAGAAGTATGCTGACATGACAGTGCCTCACCTTGGGGAGAAACGACAACGATCACGCTCGCTCGCTGGAGACTTCCAGGCATCGTATCCGGCTTCTAATAGGCTTGCTTGCGGAACAGCAGAACCGCCAGCGCCACGGGTACAATCGCCGCCACCAGGCAGATGATCAGCGCCTTCCACGGGAAAGCCGTTCCCTCATAGGCTGCAAAACTGGCCCAGTAGAAGGTCAGGTTCCAATCCTGGGCATGGGGAATATAGCCTGGAACGCTGAACGCTATCGTGACGAGCAACGACCCGACCAGCGGGCGCAGCACATCCTTGAACACTACCGAGAACAGCAACGCCAGACCCAGGACGAAGAGCATTCCGAGCCAGAGCAACACGGTCGAGATCAAAACACCGCCTATCTGTTGCGGGTGGCCAACAATCGCCGCCACGATGAGAAGCGCGACGCTGCCGAGCAATGTCGCCCCAAACAGACTGAGCGCGCTCACCAGATATTTCGTCAGCAGCACACGCTCACGACTCATTGGTTTGCTCAGCAGAAAAAAGATTGTCCCTTTGCTGACTTCACTGGAAATCAGGCTCGCCCCCAGCACAGCCGCCAGAATTGCCAGCAGTTCCGGCCCGTCCTTCGAGAACCATTGCGACCAGGCATAGGCATCATAACTGCCGAGCATTTGCTGTATCAGCGCCTGTATCTGCGCCGGAGGCTGTTTGGCTCCGTTGCCGGTCTCGAGCGTGTTTTTGAGCAGATTGTAGACGCTGGCCAGTACAGCAGCCACGACAACGGCAACCGCGCCGCCGATGATCGCCTTCCAGCGCGCCTCGATGATTTCCTTAACGACCATTGTCTCCCCCCTTCATGTATTCGAGGAAGAGGTCTTCCAGATCGAGATCGACGATCTCCACACCGCGCAGCGCGTAGGGCCGCGCCTGAATCGTCTGCGACAGCGCCTCCACATCGCCATGTGTCAGCAGTCGCACGCTGCGCCCCTCTTGCGCCACACTCATCACGCCAGGCAGATCACGTAGCGCCTGTACCTCGGCTGCTGGTGGCAGGTTGGCATACGTCAATTTCAGCGTTTTTTGCGTTTGCTTCAGGTGGTCCAGTTCATCACAAACAACCAGGGCGCCGTCGCGGATAATGGCCACCCAATCGGCCACTGCCTCCACCTCAGACAGAATATGGGAGGAAAAGAAAACGGTCTTGCCCTCGGCGGCAATCTCCGCCACCAGCTTGTTCAGAAACTCGTGACGCGCCAGCGGGTCCAGCCCTGCCGTTGGCTCGTCCAGAATCAGCAGATCAGGATTACTGCCCAGCGCCAGACTGAGCGCCAGTTGCGATTGCATGCCCTTGGAAAAACGGCCAACCTTGATCTTCGTCGGCAGCCCAAACACGCCTACGTAGCGGTCCACTATTCCCTGATTCCACTGTCGGCTGGCCGAGCGGCAGAAGGCGCTCAACTGCGGAATCGTCAGGAAATCGTAGAGGCTGTTGACCTCGCTCACGTAGCCGACGCGAGCACGCACTTCCATGCTCTCTGCCACCGCATCGTAGCCCAACACGCGCACGTTCCCGGCCTGCGGCTGGCGCAATCCCAGCATCGTTTTAATCGTCGTCGTCTTGCCTGCGCCGTTGGGGCCGAGAAAGCCAAAGATCGTTCCAGTAGGCACGGTCAAATTCAGTCCATTCACTGCCGGGCGTTCGCCATATTTCACCACCAGATTGCGTAACTCAATAGCCGCCGGTTGTCTTGAGTTGCCCACCGACTCCTGCGCTGCTGACATGTCTGACATGGACACACTACTCCTTTCTGGAGAACTGTTGCCTATCAACAGTGGCTCTTGTGGCGCCATCATGTGTATCCCCTTCCCCTTCCCTGCCCTGCACCCCACGATAGAAGCGGGCCAGCGCAGCCTCGAAGCGCGCACGCAACTCTTGCTCGCTGACCCCCAGATTCGCCGCATCGCGCACCAGCGCATCCAGACGTTCGAAGATCGTTTCGAGTTGGTGCGGACGCAACGCGCCGTTCAAGTTTGCGGTCACGATGGTCCCTACTCCCTGGCGGCTCTCAATCAACCCCAGATGAGCCAATTCATCGTAGGCTTTGACTATGGTATTCGGCGCAATGGTCAGCTCACTCGCCAGTTGACGCACCGTGGGCAGTTGCTCACCGGTTTGCAGGATGCCGATCTCCATCGCGTGGGTGATTTGCTGCACGAGTTGCACATAGAGGGGTACACCGCTCCGGGGGTTGACATCGAGCCAGTTTGGCATTCGTATACCTCCTCCGTAGAATTGTGTCATAGATATGATACACCAGAACACAGATACAGTCAAGAGAAATGATTGAGGATGGTTGAGGATGACAACCTTCGCCGGTTGCGCGTGTTGGCGTCACGCGCACTCGCCGCTCTGCTCTTCTGGAAGGTCGCGCAGCCGGACGGCGAACGTGGTGGCATATTGCTGATACCCCAGTGCGTGGGCGAGGGCGACTGAACTGGCGTTGCCGAGCAAGGTCTGATACTGGGCGACATTGCCTCTGCCGAGCGTGTATGCCGTCATCTCCGAGACAACCGCCCGCCCATAGCTCAACCCGCGATATGTCGGGTGCGTGACGATGCCGATATTCCGCAGACACTGGCCCCATGCGATCAGCGTTCCGGCGCTTGCCAGTTCATCGCAGGCAAAACAGCCGAAGACGGGCAGACGGTTGCTTTCGATGGTGATGTCCGCCCATTCATCGGGGGCGCATGCGCTGGTCAGTCGCCTCAGCGCCTCGATGTCATTCGCCGTCAGCAGGCGCGTCCCGCGTGTATCAACGGGCCGAAAGTCAGAGGCGTCGGCGCAAGCCTGAAACGCCGGGCCGACGATGCGCCCAACGTGCGGGGCAAAGAGGCTGGCGAGGAATTCGCCGTCGAAAATGTCGCCCAGCGTCCGGTTGCGGATGGCCGTCTCGACCATTGGGAAGAGTGATACGGGTGTGGTGAAGACGCAGGCGTCGTCCCAGCGCAGCAGGAAGGCGCCCCGATAGGTGGCAAGTTCGCCGCCGTTGGGCAGCGGCGTCACGCCCGGTCGGCGCACATCCTCTATCGCGCAGCCCAGACGCTCGGCCCAGTATGCCTGCGCTTGTTCCAGCGTCTGCTGTCTCGGCATCATTTCACCCCTTGCCCACCAGCGCCGCATAGTCCGCCAGCGTATTGATGTTCACGGGCGCCGGACGGTTCAGTTCGACGCAGGCGATGCGGTCGGGGTATGTGTCGAGCAGCTTCCATGCCGCTTTGTCGCCATGCAGCGCCGCGAGCTCCGGGAATAGCCGCCGGTCGAAGATCAGAGGATGGCCGAGGACGCCCTGATAGGAGGCGGCGCAGCCCTCGGCATACTCCTGTGCGACCACTGGGCGGGCGCGACGTAGGGTGAGGCTTGCCAGAATCTCCTCACTGGCCTGCCCCAGCGTCACGATCACCTCGTCCACCGCCGCACTGGTCTCCGCCTGCGCGACAATCCAGCCGAGCAACGTGGTCCCACGCCAGGGCAGCAGTTGCTTTGGCTGGCCCACCAGGCGACGCGAGAGTCCGGCGGCCAGCACCAATGCGGTAAGATGCCTGGGTTCCATCAGGACGCCGGCGCCTCGAAGCGTGTCTTGCAGCCTGCGCAACAAAAGTAATACATCTGCCCGCCGCGCTCGCTGGTATAGTGTGCGGTTGCCACATCCACCGTCATGCCGCAGATCGGGTCAATCGCCTCCTCCCGCTCACTCGCCTTTGCGACTGGCTGCACATCGAGATCGAAGCCGACCCGCTGGCGGCGCGTTTCGATCAGTTCGGCCATCACGCTGAAGGCAATCTCGCCGGGTCGCAGTGTCTGGCCCAGCAGACCCTTTGGTCGCCGCAGCCGATCAAGTTGCTCGTCAGCGATGCCCTCCGCGCGCAGCGCTATCTGGATTGAGACGAGGCGGCGCTGGCTGGCGACGAGACCGACATAGCTGGCGTCGCTCGCCAGCGCGGCGCGCACAGCATCCTCGTCATAGGCGTTGATGGTGGCGACGACGACATAGTTGTGCGCGCTCAGCTGTGGGCGCAACGCATCGAGGCTCTGCACAAGCCGTTCGGCGTTGGGGAAGCTTTCCATATCGGCTTCGGCGTCACAGGCCCACACTGCGAAGTCTAGCAGGGCGCCAAGCTCGGCCAGCTTGCGTGCAACTGGTGAGGAGCCGATCACCACCAGAGCGATCTGCGGCAGAAACGGCTCGACAAAGACCTGCAACTCGCCCTGGCTGGCGCAGAGCATGGGAACTTCCACAACACCGGGGGTAGCTGTCCGTTCGGCCTGGCCATCCGGGCGCAGCACCACCAGACGGGGCGAACCATCGGCCAGCGCGGCAAGTCCCTCCTTCACCACCGCCGGGCGCGCACAGTTCCCCCCGATCCACCCTTCCACC
The DNA here is from genome assembly GCA_039924685.1 of Ktedonobacterales bacterium. Classification (GTDB taxonomy): domain Bacteria; phylum Chloroflexota; class Ktedonobacteria; order Ktedonobacterales; family JADMIN01; genus JBDTAI01. The sequence continues at coordinate 8,240 of JBDTAI010000233.1, read as the reverse complement.
TCGCCATCCGCCAGAATGATGGCATGTGCGCCTGGCGTGCCGGAGGTGGGCTGCCGGGCCGCCACCACCGTTGCCAGCGAGAAGGCGCGGCGTTCGGCGCGCAACCGTTGCGCCTCGGCCAGAATATCCAAGTCCATCCGCCTGCCCTCTCACTTCTGCACAATATCTACGCTGGCGCCGCTTCCAGCTTCTCACGCAGACAACTGAAGAAGTTGTCAGTCTGCTTGTGCGCGACGCCTTCGAGCAGACGCGCGCCCATGCTGGCGAGCGTCCCACTCACGTTCACATCCGCCGTCCAGTTCATGTGGGTTGTCGTGGCGGATTCAGGCGTGAGGTCCATTGCGGCGCGCATGTCTACGCCGCTGCCCGCCGCCATTCCATGCGCCGCCATCGCGGCATGGGATGGCTCACGCATGTCTTCAAGCGTCACATCCAGCGTGAAGGTCACCTTCACCGCGCCCACGCCAATCGCCAGCTTGGGCTTGAAGTGGTCTGGCCCCAGAATCTCCATTGACTGGAAGCCTGGGGCGCATTGCGCAACCGCGTTGGGATCCATGAAGAACGCCCACACCTTCTCGACCGATGTGTTGATTGTTTGTTCGCCCTGAAAGTGCATCTTGTTTGCCTACGCCTTCTATACCTCCGCTGCCCCTGCCTGTTCGAGGATGGAATAGACCGCCCAAGGGGTGATCGGAATATCCATGTGGGTCACGCCCAGGTGGCTCAACGCATCAACCACGGCGTTGGCAATCGCGGGCGGCGCGCCGACGGTGGCCGATTCGCCAACCCCCTTCGCGCCGAAGGGATGGTGCGGCGAGGGCGTGGTGGTCTTGTCTGTCTCCCAGGCGGGCGTCTCCATCGCGGTTGGCAGCAGATACTCCATCAAGGTTCCCTGCTGCATGTTGCCGTTCTCGTCGTAGGTGATCGCCTCCATCAGCGAGGGCGCCATGCCCATCGTCAGCCCGCCGTGAATCTGCCCCTCGACGATCATCGGGTTGATGATGTTGCCGCAGTCGTCCACCGCCACGAAGCGGCGAATCGTCACCGCGCCGGTGCCGCGATCAATATCCACCACGCAGATGTAGGCGCCAAAGGGGAAGGTCAGGTTGGGTGGATCATAGTAGTCAACCGCTTCCAGTCCGGCCTCCATTCCCTGTGGATGGTTGGTGTAGGCGGCGAAGGCGATCTGCGTCATTGTCACGACGCGGCTGGGGGCGCCCTTGACCTGGAACTGGTGATCGGTCCATTCCAGATCGTCGGGCGACACTTCCAGCAAATGCGCGGCGATGTGCTTCGCCTTCTCGCGTATCTTGCGCGCGGCCACGGCGGTTGCCGCTCCTGCCGTAGGCGTGCTACGGCTGGCATAGGTGCCGAGTCCATAGGGCGCGGTATCGGTGTCGCCATGCTCAACGGTGATGTTCTCGACCGGCAGGCCCAGTTCCTCCGCCACGATCTGCGCAAAGGTCGTCTCGTGGCCCTGCCCCTGTGACTGCACGCCGATGCGTACGATGGCCGACCCGGTGGGATGGACCCGAATCTCGGCGCTATCGAACATCTTGATGCCCAGAATGTCGAAGGTATGCGAGGGACCGGCGCCGACGATCTCGGTGAAGGTCGAGATGCCAATGCCCATCAAGTCGCCACGCGCGCGTTTCTCCGCCTGTTCGCGGCGCAGGTCGGCGTAGCCAACCTTCTCCATCGCTTTGCGTAGTGCGGCGGGATAGTTGCCGCTGTCGTATTCCCAGCCGGTGGGCGACTTGTAGGGGAACTGCTCCGGCTGGATAAAGTTCTTGAAGCGCACGTCCGCCGGGTCCATGTGCAGCTCCTGCGCCAGCCTGTCCACCAGGCGCTCGATAGTATGCACCGCCTCGGTGACACGGAACGAGCAGCGATACGCCACGCCGCCGGGGGGCTTGTTGGTATAGACGCCATCCACCTCCACATGCGCCGCGTCGAGGTTGTAAGAGCCGGTGATGATGCTGAACAGCCCCGCCGGGAACTTCGAGGGGTTGGCCGCCGCGTCGAAGGCGCCGTGATCGGCCAGTGTCTTGACGCGCAGCGCCTGGATCGTGCCGTCGCGTTTGGCGGCAAGCTCCGCGCTGATGTGATAGTCGCGGGCGAAGCTGTCGGCTTGCAGATTCTCCGACCGGTCCTCGATCCACTTGATCGGGTGGCCCGTCTGAAGCGAGGCGACGGTGGCGATCACATAGCCGGGGTACACTGGCACCTTGCCGCCAAAGCCGCCACCGATGTCGGGCGAGATCACGCGAATCTTGTGCTCAGGGATGCCGCTGACCAGCGAGAACACCGTGCGGATGACGTGCGGCGCCTGAGTGGTCATATAGATCGTCAGCTTGCCAGCGACTTTATCGAAGGACGCCACACAGCCGCAGGTCTCGATGGAGGAGACATGGATGCGCGGGATGTAGAGGTCTTGCTGGATCACCACCTCGGCCTGCTGGAAGGCGGCGTCGGTCTGCGCGGCGTCACCAGCCTCCCAGTGCCAGATGTGATTAGTCTTCTGCTCACGGTCGGGCCGCACCAGCGGCGAATCAGCCTGAAGCGCCTTGAATGGGTCAATGACCGGCTGAAGCGGCTCGTACTCCACCTCGACCAGCGCCACGGCGTCGGCGGCGATGTAGCGTTCGGTGGCGATCACGGCGGCGACTTCCTGTGCCTGATACACCACGCGGTCAATGGGCAGCACCATCTGTTTGTCGCCCATCAGTGTCGGCATCCAGGCGAGGCCCGCTGCGTCGAGGTCTTTGCCAGTGATGACGGCCAGTACGCCGGGCAGCGCCAGCGCCTTGCTGGCGTCTATCTTCGTGATGTTGGCGTGCGCGTAGGGGCTGCGCACGATGTCCATATACAGCATGCCAGGGAGCTTCACGTCGTCAATATAGGTTCCCTTGCCACGCAAGAAGCGCGCATCTTCTTTGCGCTTGACGCTATGGCCCATGCCGCGAATAATGGGAGCTGTCATGCTTGTCCTGCCTCCGCGCCGACGGTTACTGGCGTCGGTGTAGCCTGGGCCTCACGCATCTGTTTGGCCGCATGCTGGATGGACTTGACGATGTTGACATAGCCGGTGCAGCGGCACAGGTTGCCAGAGATCGCCTGGCGTATCTCCAGTTCGCTGGGATCAGGATTACGCGCCAGCAGCGCCGTTGCGGTCATCATCATGCCAGGCGTGCAGAAGCCGCATTGCAGCCCATGCTCCTCGAAGAAGCCCTGCTGCACCGGACTCAGCGTGTCGCCCTGCTCCAGCCCCTCGACGGTGCGAATGTCGGCGCCGTTCACTTGCACGGCAAAGAGGGTGCAGGACTTGGCGGGAACGCCGTTGACCAGGATCGTGCAGGCGCCGCAGCTTGTGGTGTCGCAGCCGATGTGTGTGCCGGTGAGGTTGGCCACCTCGCGGATGAAGTGAACGAGCAGCAGGCGCGGCTCGACCTGTGCCGTGTAGGGCTCGCCGTTGATCGTCAGCGTAACGGATTGCGTCGTCATCGGGCGCCTCCTTTTATGATGCGTTGCGGGCGCGTTGGGCGGCGGTCCGCAGCGTGCGCGCCGCCAGCGTGCGGACCACGTTGCGCTTATACTCCGCTGGGCCGCGCAGATCGGCGGTTGGCTCGGCTGCCTGCGCTGCCAGTCGCGCCGCCTCACGGATCACCGCCTCATCACTCATCTGCTTGCCAATGAGGAACTGCTCTGCTGCGCTGGCGCGGATTGCCTTTGGGCCAACGTTGGTCAGCCCAATACCGGCCTGTGTGCAGGTGTCGCCATCCAGCGTCAGTTGCGCCGCCACCGCCGCAATCGCATAGTCGCCGACCTTGCGCTCGAACTTGGTGTAGGCCGAGCCGGTGTGCGCCGCAGCCCGTGGCACGCGGATTTCGACAAGGATTTCATCGGGATTGAGGGAGGTCTGGAAGGTGTCTACGAGGAAGTCGTCAATCGGAATCGCGCGATGCCCTCTGGCGCCGTCCGCAATGATCGTTGCGCGCGTCGCCAGCATCATCGCCGGGTGATCGTTGGCAGGGTCGGCGTGCGCGAGGTTCCCACCGATCGTCGCAAAGTTACGCACCAGCGGATCGGCCACTACCGCGCTCGTTTCGGCGATGCCAGGGTAGCGGGAACGGATCAGCGCCGACGATTCCAGGGCCGATTCACACACCATCGCGCCTATCACCAGTCCATCGTCGCGCTCTTCCAGCGTGGTCAGTTCGGGGATGTGCTGGAGGTCAATCAGATACGCGGGGGAGGCCAGGCGGAACTTCATCAGGGGGATCAGACTTTGTCCGCCGGCCAGGAGCTTGGCGTCGGCGCCATGTTGCTGGAGCAGCCCCGTCGCTTCCAGCACGCTTGTGGGCGCCACATACTCGAACGTGTTTGGGATCACTGCCTGTACCTGCCCTTCGATATGGGCTACGCGCCATCACGTAGCGACGTACAAGGCTCGACTAGACCCATCTGGTTCAGAAGGCTGTTGACAGAACTATAGCAGGGTCGCCAACCACAATGCAAAGTGGCCCGTGTCGGAAACAGGGCTTGCCCCCACCTCGTCCCATCGCCAGGGCAGAGGTAATCACGATGTTGGGTATCGAGGTGAGGTGATCATCTCTGCCCGGCTCCCGACACTACCAGTTGACCAGCGCCACGCCGACGAAGATCGCCGCGACGCCTACCCACTGCCAGCGCGCCAGCCGCTCACGCAGAAATACCCACGCCAGCAGCACCGTCACCACGCTGAAGAGCGATGAGAGAGTAGCTACCACCGAGGTCAGCGCGCCCGCGTTATCAATGCCAACGTTATAGGCCACGTTGGCGGCGGTATCGAGCAGTGATGTGGGGATCACAAACACCAGGAAGCGCCCCAGCGTTCCACCATCCATCGTGGGCAGCCGTAACGCATACCAGGGATACTGCACTGTAGTCTTTGCTTCTATGCATGTTCTTGCTAATAGTTCTGGGGATGCTTTCATCTGCCTGGCGCCGCGCCACGCCCGCCATCCATAGACGCCCACGGGCGCCAGCAACGCCAGCGCGCCCAGCGCGACGAGATCTGCCACCTTGCCGATGAATGCGACGGTGACGCCGCCCAGTGAGGAAACATCGCGCAACGCATAGTAGCAGACGCCAAAGAGCACACTCGCCGCCAGCGATTCGATCACCCCAGGCGCCAGCAATCGCCGCCGTTGTCCATGCGCCAGCGCGACTGGCGCTGTTTGCGAAGCGTGCGGGTTAGGGACGGTGCTGGCGATCACCACGCCCACCAGTGTCAGGATCAGGCCGACAATCTGCGCCACGGTTGGTCGCTCACCAAAAATCAGCGCCAGCAACGTGGTAATGGCGGCAAACCCGGCGGCGATGGGCGAGACTAGCGCGATCACGCCGATGGCGAAGGCGCGATAGAGCAGCGCGGCGCCCACCATGATCAGCAGATTGAGGAGAGCGGCAGCCAGCACGGTCGAGAGCGGAGCATGCGCCAGCGCGGCAAGTTGCAGCAGCCCAAACGGCGCGACAAAGACCAGAAACGCCGCTACTGCGATGATCTGGACCACCAGTAAGGTGAGAAATGTGCCAACCGTGCGGGTGGCTCCACGCGCACAATAATCGGCGACACCCCAACAGAGCGCCGCCGTCAGCCCAAACAGAACACCACTCGCCATACGACTAGCTTTCCCAATATGCTACATGCCAAGCGATATGCGAATGTGTAGGGACTACCCGTGGCGTGTCTGTGTGATGGTGTTGCAGTCGCCCTGGCGCATGGCGAACGTCGTGACGTGGCCCCGCCAGCGGCTAAAGCCGCCGCGCCTGAAGTCCCTCGCGGGATGCTCCGGTCCCACCTGCGCGGCCTGTGAATGAACATCAGTAGCAGATGGCAAACGGTATCGGCGAAGGCAACAGGTACAGCGCGCGCCACATGCCCTAAACATCGCCACTAACCACATCGGTTCCTAATCCGCCATCCCCGCCTATTGCACAGGCCGTGGAGACGGCCCTCGCGGCCCGTGGCGTATAGGCGCGGTTTTAGCCGCCCGTCGGTCTACTCCCGTTCACGAGCGCGCCCACGCTCGTGCTGGGTCAGCAGCCGCTTGCGCAGGCGGATGTTCTGTGGCGTCACCTCCACCAGTTCATCGCTGTTGATGAAGTCGAGCGACTGCTCAAGGCTCAGGCGCACCGGCGGCGAGAGGCGCACAGCGATGTCGGAGGTGGAAGAGCGCACGTTGGTCTGCTTCTTCTCTTTGCAGACGTTGACCGCCATATCGTCGGGGCGGGCGTTGAGTCCGACGATCATGCCCTCATAGACCGACGTTCCAGGATCGATGAAGGTCTGGCCGCGCGCCTGCGCGTTGTTCAGGCCATAGGTGACGGCCACACCCTGCTCCGAAGCGATCAGCACGCCGTTACGCGCCGAGCCAATCACGCCAAGCCACGGCTCGTAGCCAATCGGCAGGCTTGACATCGCGCCGTTGCCCTGCGTCAGCGTCAGGAAGGTGTTGCGCAGGCCGATCAGCCCGCGTGTGGGAATGTCGTATTCCAGCCGCACATTACCCCCGCCGTCATAGACCATGTCCGCCAGCCGCCCCTTGCGCAGCGCCACCGTCTCACTGATCACGCCAACGTACTGCTCACGGGTGTCAATCACCAGTCGCTCGATGGGCTCGACCACCTTGCCCTCCAGTTCGCGGGTGATCACCTCCGGGCGCGAAACCTGCACCTCGTAGCCCTCGCGGCGCATCGTCTCGATCAGCACCGCCAGATGCAGTTCGCCACGCCCCGACACGATGAACTCATCGGCGCTGGCGCCCTCCTCCACGCGCAGGCTCACATTCGTCTCAAGCTCGCGGAAGAGACGGGCGCGCACCTGGCGCGACGTGGTGAACTTGCCCTCACGTCCGGCGAACGGGCTGGTGTTGACACCAAAGGTCATCTTCAGCGTCGGCTCCTCGATGGCAATGCTGGGCAGCGCCTCTGGATTGTTAGCGTCGGCGATGGTGTCGCTGATGTTGGCGTCGGCGAGGCCCGTCAGCGCCACAATGTCGCCCGCGCGCGCCTCCGGGGTCTCGGCGCGGCCCAACCCCGCATACGTCATCACCAGCGCGATGCGCCCGCGTGACTGGTCGCCCTCGCGGCTGATGCGCGCCACCGCCATCCCCGGACGCACCCGCCCGCGTGTGATGCGCCCAATGGCATACTTGCCCTTGTAGTCGTCGTAGTCAAGCGAGGTGACGAGCAACTGGAACGGCGCGTCTTCATCTACCAGCGGCGCCGGCACATGATTAATGATCGCCTCGAAGAGCGGCTGAAGGTCCATGTTGTCGTCGTCGGGATGTGTGCGCGCGATGCCCTCACGCGCAATGGCGTAGAGTACAGGAAAATCAAGTTGATCGTCGCGAGTGGCAAGCTCAAGAAAGAGGTCTTGCGTCCAGGTCAGCACCTGCTCGATGCGCGCATCACGCCGGTCAATCTTGTTGATCACGACGATGGGCTTGAGGCCCAGTTCGAACGCCTTGCGCAGCACAAAGCGTGTCTGCGGCATCGGCCCCTCGACCGCGTCGATCAGCAGCAGACAGCCGTCCGCCATATTCAGCACACGCTCCACCTCGCCTCCAAAGTCGGCATGGCCTGGGGTGTCAATGATATTGATCTTGACATTGTGGTACTGAATGGCGGTGTTCTTGGCAAGGATCGTGATACCACGTTCGCGTTCAAGCTCGTTGGAGTCCATGATCAACTCGCCGACCTGCTGGTTCTCGCGGAAGACCTTGCTCTGCTTGAGCAGCCCGTCAACCAGCGTCGTCTTGCCGTGGTCAACGTGCGCGATTATGGCGACATTGCGTATATCGCTGCGGACGCGCTTGCCTGCGCCCGCCTGAGATGCTGTCTCGATTGTCTCGACGGTGTCCATCACATCCATCATTTCTGTTGACATGCTCTTGATTTCACTCACTTCTCTCGGTTTTCGGGTTCCGCTCTCGTTTCACCACGGTTTCACACGGCTGTTTCGTTCTCGTTCCTGCCACGCCGCATTCCTTCGCACATTGCCAACATCTGCCAACAACTTTCCGCATCGAGAGAAGTCTGGAAGAAAATCTGGAAGTTTCGTGTGGTCTTGTGAACGCCGAAAATTACGCGCACTCTCCATAAGTATACCACATTTGTGCCCGCTGCTTCCGCTCCGCTCCCAAAGGATCAGGGTCTTTGCATGCTATACCACCCCGAGGAGTTTGAGCGCCTCG
>JBDTAI010000232.1:0-5985 GCA_039924685.1 Ktedonobacterales bacterium | reverse complement strand
CTTGCCAAGCATCACCGCCTCGAGCGCATTGGCGACCTCCGTGTGAACCGTGGTATCGGCGGCGCCATAGAAGTCAGCGTGGCCATAGGTCGCGCCGTCTTGCAGCACCTTGACGCCAGGATTCTGTGTGAAGTATGGATCGTTGGCGAGCGACTTGATGCTGGGCAACGCGAAACCGTCGTCGAGCACCTGTTTTTGAAAGGAAGCGCCAGTCATATACTGGATTAGTTTCCACGCCGCGTCGGGGTGCTTGGTGCCAGAGTACGCACCCCAGGCGTTGGTATAGAGCAGGTTGCCGCGCTGGCCGTTGGGCGCCTTGGGCATCGGCGCAATGCCATACTGCACGCTCGGATAGGTGGACGACATAAATGGGATCATCCAGCCGCCCTCAAACGTCATCGCCGCTTCCTGCTTGCCGAACGCCTCGCCGTCCCAGCCTGCACCCACGTCTTTGGGCTGCACGCCGGTCTTGTTGGCCTCGAAGCTGGTGTAGAAGGTGGCGCTATCCACGCCCGCTGCGCTATTGAAAGCTGCCGATTTGCCATTGCTCGAAAGCATCTGGCCGCCGTTGGCGAAGAGGAACGCGCCCCAGCGCGAGGCGTCGGGTGGCAGCGAGATGCCCGCCACTTTGCTCGATGTCAGCTTCTGCGCGGCGGCTTGCAGGTCGCTCCACGACCAGTTGGAGGGATCGCCAAGATTGGCCTGCTGGAACATGGTCTTGTTATAGAACAGACCGAGCGTGTTCCAGTCTTTCGGAATGCCGAAGACGCTGCCATCGGCGCAGTCGAACGGCTGTTGCAGGTTGTCATAGAAGCTGCTGGGCGAGACGTTGTCGCGCGCCATGTAGGGGCTGAGATTGAGCAGCTTGCCAGCTTTGGTGTACTCCTGCGCCATCGGCGGCGTCACGTAGAAGACATCCGCGACGTTACCAGCGGCGACATTGGCGCGCATCTTCGTGTCATAGGCGTCGGGGATTGGTGACCAGTGAACGGTGATGTTTGGATTCTTCGCATGGAAGTTGTTGAACCCCTGCACCACCAGCGCATCTTCCGCCGGACTCGAAGAGAATCCCGACACGTTGAGGGTGATATTGCCGCTTTCGGCACTGGCCGCTGAACTGTTGGTGCTCTGTGGGCAGGGGACCAGCGAGTTCTTAGGGCCTTTCAGCCCATTACCGGTGCCACCATTGCCGCCGCTGCCACCACAGGCCGAGAGCATCGCCAGCAATGTGAGCGCAACTACTGTGCTCGACACCCAGCGAATTCCCTTCCCAGGAAACCGACTCATCGCATAACTCCTTCGTTGTGCGCCGACACCATTGCCAGCGCAGATCGTCGCCTGCTATCTTCTCCTGGTCACTCCACCGTTCCCAGCGATGGGGTGTCCTGTTCGTGTACAAGACGAGGAAGCGCAGGTTCCAAAGCGACTACAGAACAATCACGCGAAACAGCGAATAAGTAAGTGGATACATGCAGTTGACTCTGCTTCATACCACTCGGATGCCGTCAGTTCCTGGGCGCCTCCTTCTCCTACTGCTCTCGCAGCAGCGTGTGATTCACCAGATCATCATGGTCAGCAGCGCTTGTGGCGGTCGGCGTATGCCACTGCACATGCAGTTCATAGGCCACTGCGCCACGTCGGGCAGGCGCCAGCCAGAGCCAGCGCCCATCTGCGGGTGCGGCTTGCCGTCGTTCCAGCGTCACCGGCGCGCCATTGAGCGTGGCTGTCGGCGCCGTCGCACTGGCTGGCCCAGGCGCCCCAAGCGTCACCTCCCAGTGCGGATCAGAGATCACCAGGTGGACACGCAGGTTGTCGTCCGTGACGCCGACCCGCACATCCACCAGCGCCTCGCCCAATGGGACCGCTTCCAGTCGGGCAAGCGGCCACGCGCTGGGCAATTGCGGCGCGCAGACCAGGCGGTGACATGCCACATCTGGGTCAAGCCCGAAGAAGTAGCGCACAACCGGCCAGATCACGCCGTAGCTCGACCAGAGTTGCAGGAAGCAGCCCGCATCGGGGCTGAACTCGCTGATCGTGCCAGGTGTGGCCTTGCCAAACGCCGCGATCAACCGCTGAATCGCAGCAAGCGCCGCGTCCGACTCGCCATAGCGCGCCAGTGCGGTCGCCAGCGCGCCCGTTGGCAGCGACATCACGTGCCGGTCGGTAATGGCGTTCAGCACGATGCCATACTCCGTCATCCACTCCGGCGTCGCCATGCGCCGGAAGATGCGCCCGGCCTGCTCAGGTGTTGGCAGACCGGCCTCGGCGGCCAGCGCCTGCACATAATGCAGCAGCAGCCAGGGGCGACGCCGCTCTAGCGGCTCGCGTTCCACGCGCTGTTCGTCCATCGTCAGGGCGTCACGCAGGCGGGCGATGCTCAACAACACAGAAGGGTCAGGCGCAGGCAGCGCCTCGAAGCGCGCCAGCATCCCGCGTAGCTCGCCTTCAGAGGCGCGCAGATCGCCGAAGAAGTCCTCCTGCGGCAGCCACCACTCGGCGCGCAACTGGCCCCGCAGCCGCTCTGCCTCCGACCGCATGCCTGCGCTCGTCCGTAGCACATCTGGGGCGCCAGCGAGAACATCGGCAGCATCGCCGCCTAGTTCACCTCCTAACTCGTCGCGCAGTTCGGCAAGCATCTCCAGCGCCTCGGCGGTATAGGCGCCGACATCGAGCGTCTGCACATTGCCATGCATCTCAGGCGTCTCGATCATGCTGCGCCCCTGCGGGACCAACTCACCCGCCTCGCGCCGCTCGCCCAGTGTATAGCGCAACAAGCCCTGTGCGCAGAAGGGATAGAGATCGCGCACCAGCGCGCGGTCGCCGGTCCAGCGATATGTGGCGTAGAGCGCCCGTGTGAACAGCGGCGTCTCCACCAGGTGGCCACGGTCGCTCACCGCGCCGCTGCTGCTGATCTCGTGCAGCACCCGGCCATTGCCGTTGACGCGCTGGCTGAGGGCGGCGAGTGTGCGTAGCGCCGCGCCTGCCTCGGTCCCCTGCCCGGCGGCAAGCATCGGCAGCAAACCGTATTCGGTGTCGCAGCCAAACCACCAGGGAAAGTCAGCTATGCCACCCATCGGCGCCTTGCCGAGTCCGGGAATGTCGAGTTGCAGCCACGCCAGATTGGCCTTTGTCCAAGCGAACATCTCATCAAAGGTCGCGTCGGATGTGCGCAGGATGCAGCGCGTCAGCGGCGCCTGAAAGCGCGCGCTGGCCTCTCGATGCGCCTGATCCAGACGACGACACGCCGAAGCGGAACCGGCATATGCCTGGAATGTTTCCGTTGCGGCGGCAGAGGCGCCAGTCGGCCCGGTGAGCAGGAAGCGCAGATGGGCTGGCCGCTCTTCAGTTGGCGAGAGGCGATACCAAAGCGCCGCGCCTGTTCCACGCCCCGCCGTGCGCTGCGGTCCCCAGACCTGCGGCCCAACATCGCGCGCAACTGGCGACGCTCCCACCGCACCCACACAGGCCGACCAGTCGGGATGCCGCGTATCAGCCAGCGTGATGGCGCGCAGATCGGCGTCGTATGCGCCGACATCGTCGCCGTCCATTAGCCCAAGTTGCTCCTCTGCGAGCCATGCGCCATGCAGATCGCTCCGCGCGACAAGCCCGCATTCCACATCGCGCACCAGCATGGGGCCATGCGCGCCCAACGCAGCAATGAACACATCGAGCACCAGCGCGCTCTCGTGGGGAACAATCCAGGCGCGGCGCGTCACCACAAGCCCCAGCGCAGGCGCCATATAGTGATGGATCGCGCCCTCAGCGGTCAGTTCCCAGGCGTCGGGCTGTGTCAACCAGATGATGTCCGCGCCCTCTGCGCTGTCCGTCATGGATACCGCTACCCCAGCCATTGCAACATCTGCGCCAGCGTGCGCGCCTGTATGCGTGTCATCATGCGCGCCGGTTGCGCTGCGCAGGCCGAGCCAGTAGCCATCGAACAGCTTGATCGGCGGTGACCAGACGCCGCCCATCTCGCCGGGTTGATGCCAGCCGGTGTCGGGGAACATGCCGGTCAGCGTCTGCACACAGTAGAGCCGCCCGCCGTTCAGCGCGAACCAGCGCCCGTCGTCGCCATCACCCAGAACACGTTGGAGCGACGTCGGCTGCACAAGCCGACGCGCAGGCCACTCCGCTGTTGCGCGTGGCGTCTGCGGCTGCTGTAAAACAACCGGTTGCATTGGTGGCGCGGTATTTGGGCGCTTGCCTGGCTGGCATGGCTTCATGAGTGTCAACTCCCAGCGGGATTGGCCGTCCCCGAATCGTCATTGATCGCGCCGCGCTGGCGTCTGTGTGCGCTCCGAACTACCTCTGCTGTGTATCCCTTGCTGTCCCTTGCTGTCTCTTGCTGTCTCTTGCTATCCCTGGTCAGGAAGATAACTCAGGATATATCCCAGATGTATCTCTGGGTGTATGGATGAGCGTGAAGCTAGTGTGACGTATCCAGCAGGCTGCTCTGGGTGGATGCCCGCACCACCAGTTCCGGCTGAAGCAGGATACCCTGTGGCGCCTCGCCCTTGAGCGCCGCGATCAACAGGCGCACCAGCAGCGCGCCCACCTGTTGCAAGGGCTGGCGGATGGTGGTGAGTTGCGGCGTGACGTAGGCGCCAAGCCCCAGACCATCAAACCCCATAACCGCAATATCGCGTCCGACAAGCAGACCGACCTCCTGCACAGCGCGCATGGCGCCGACCGCCAACATATCGCTAAAGGCAAAGATCGCCGTAGGTGGCGCTTGCCCCACCAACAAATCGCGTGTCAGACGATAGCCGTCTTCCTGCGAGATGCCCGGCGAGGCGCAGAGCGCTGCATCAAAGGGAATGTCCGCCGCAGCCAGCGCATCACGATAGCCGGTGAAGCGATCATGCGCGGCGATATAAGTATCACCGCCCCCCAGGAAGGCGATACGGCGGCGCCCCAGATGAATCAGATGCTCGACGCCGATCCGTGCGCCCGACCGGTTATCCACATCCACCCAGGGATAGGGATAGCGGTGGGCTAGAGCGAGGTCTTCGTCAGGTCTGCCAAAGAGCACATGCGGGAATCCCTGTTCGCGCAGATACGGCAGACGCGGATCGTGTGCGCGCAGGTTCATGAGGATGAATCCATCGGCGTGGTGTCCGCCGACGACCCGACGATAAACGCTCACCTCCTTTGGCCCGGTGGCCGGACGGCAGAGCAGGATGTCGAAGCCAACCTCGCCTGCCTCGCGCATCACCGCGCCAAGCAATTCCACAAGGAACGGATCGGCCTCACTGCGGCCCTGAATGAAGGTGTGTGAGGCAAACGCCAACACCTCGGTGCGCGCATGCGACAGACGACGGGCGCTGGCATTTGGCTCATAGTGCAGCTCCTCGGCAAGCGCGCGGATACGCTGGCGTGTCTCGCGGCCTATCGAGGAGTCTTCGCGCAGGGCGCGTGACGCAGTGGATTTGTTGACACCGGCGGCGCGGGCAAGCGCAGCGAGCGTGGTGCGCGCAAAGGTCGCGGCTTGTGCGCCGGAGACCTCGCCATCATGTGTTCCCGTCAGCGGGAGCGTGGCGCGTTCACTCGTGGCGCCCATGGCGCTCGTCGTATCGGCCAACCGCGTCGTCTTCGCCATCGCCGCGCGCCTCCACTGTCGTCATTGCCGGTCGTCGCTTGTCGTCCGTCTTCTATCGTTTGATGCGCCGCTTGTTGTGCAATGTCACTGCACGACGGGCGCCAGCGCCGGTTCGGTTCTTCGCGGTTTGCAGGCGTTTGCATGCAGGTGGCGCTTCGAGGTTGGCGGGACATGATATAGTGTGTAACAGTGCAACCGGTTGCGTTACTCGAAAAGGATACACACTCAGACACCCTGTTGTCAAGTCCCCACGCGAAACGTGTCTGTTCATGGGGTGGTGAAAGCAGGTATACTGGTGGATGGGTAGGGGGCGAGGGCGAAGGCGGTGAGGAACGATGCGGCTCCAGATCATCTTGTCGGGGGTGGAGGCGACGGTCGAACAGGCG
>JBDTAI010000231.1:0-4251 GCA_039924685.1 Ktedonobacterales bacterium | reverse complement strand
GACGCCCCAACTTGCTGCATGGTCCATATCCGCGTGGCTACACACCGCGTGCGGGCGCCACAGTAGTGTTTGCGCCGGGCGATCAGGGCGCCAGCAGTGGTGGACATTACGGCGTCGTGGTTGCGGTCGCTCGTGGTGGCTACTGGTTCCTCATCAGTGAGATGAACTTCACATGGCGCGGCGCCGGCTTTGCCCGTGTCAGCTACCGGTACGTCCACGTTGACCGTGGCGTCAGCTTCATCTACTAAGCGCTGAGAGGCGACTGACCATTCAGGATTGCTGACCCATGCGGGTCGCCGTCCACATCCGCTCACTTCCTCCCGTCAGATAATACCGTGTTGCGTCTCATGTGTCCTGTTGCGTCGGATGCGCTCCTCGGCACATGAGATGGCAGCCAGGCGATAACAGCATAACACGCGGCTTTCTCCCGTTGTGGCAACCTGAAACCGGGCGCACAGTGATCTGTGCTTCCAGGCGCCACAACACAGGAGGAGGCCGTGTTGCCGTTTGTATCGCCCATCAGCGCCCTGTCGCGGCGTTCACACAAGCGTTCCACAGTCAGGCGTTCACCATCAATGGAAGATGAATGGCAAGAGAAACAGCGCCGCAACGCCGTTGTTGAGGGCATGGATCAGCATGCCAGGCCAGATCGAGCCAGTGCGCCAGCGCGCATAGCCCAGGATCAGCCCGATGAAGGCCAGCGGAATGAATGAGCCGAGATCGGCGTGCGCCACGGCGAAGATCAGCGCCGAGAGCATCAGCGCGGGCCAGACGGGCACGCCGCGCAACAGCCCTGCGAAGCTGAAGCCACGAAAGAAGACCTCTTCGCAGAAGGGCGCCACAAAGACGGCGGTTGCCAGCGCCCCCAGCGTGGTGAACGGCGCGTACTGCGCCTGCTGGGCGAGTTGATCGGCGTTCGTCTGGAGCGGCGCATGGATCGCCTGGATGATTGCGCTATAGGCCGCGCTCCCCACCAGCGCGACAACCGCGCCCGCCAGCGTGAGGCCCGCCGCTGGCAACAACGCCGTTCGCCGCAAACCCAGCGACGCCAGCCGCTCACGCCAGGCACTACCAGGAGCGACCCGCAGCAGCGCATAGTAGGCGGGCGCCAACAGAAACGCTCCCTCGATCACCGCCGACAGGATGAAGATCGTGATGCCTGCCGCCAGATCGCTCGCCAGCGGGAGCCGTTTGGTGGGTTGCGCCGTTTGTGGTGAGGCCGCCAGCGCGCCAATCGTCAGCGTCAACCAGGGGATCAACGTCACCGCTA
The DNA here is from genome assembly GCA_039924685.1 of Ktedonobacterales bacterium. GTDB lineage: Bacteria > Chloroflexota > Ktedonobacteria > Ktedonobacterales > JADMIN01 > JBDTAI01. The sequence goes on along the minus strand of JBDTAI010000231.1, from coordinate 2,981 downwards.
GCCCGATCAATGTCTGCCGTAGCGCCCAGGGCACGGGACCGGCAGGGCCGTAGCGGCGATAGAGATTCCGCTGCTGCTGTTCGCCAGCGCGCGCTGCTGAGGCTAGCGCACTGGATGGTGCGCTGGATGGTGCGCTAGCCTCGTCGCCGGATGATTCACTGGATGATTCAGATGAGGTGGACGAAGGAACCGTCACGCTGTGCCTCGTCTCGTCTATTGGGATCGTGTATGATGCAACGTCTCGTGTAGCCGCCATCATATATGGTATCGGCGATATTGGCAATTATAGCGCAGCGCCATGAGAAAGTGATTGAGGCGTATGGGCGAGTATGTTGGTATGATAAACTGCACGGTGCTTCATCGGCGAGCATGTGGTGGATTGCCCGACTCTGCCCCACATGACGGCGCCAAGTCATACCAACCCGTAGCCAGCGCATGCTTCATGGGCTGGCCTCTGCCTGCGACGCTCCTCGATGCCCGCTCGATGCTCGCGGTTGACGCTGGGGCGTTTCGGCGCCTATAGTGCCTGATGACGCACCACTAGAGGCGTGTAAGAGAGAGAGGCGCAGCATATGGCGTTTATCATCGAGGGTACGCTGGTCTCGAAGGAGCCGCAGCTCTCCGCCAGCTTTGGGGGTATGGAGCAGCCGTATGTGCGCTGCGTCGTGTCGCGCCTTGACGATCCAGAGCGGCATGCCGAGGCGCGTGTTGTCGGCCTGAGCGATCTGCCGATGAATGTTGGTGAGCGCATCCGGCTGGAGGTGACGCGCACAGTCACGGACCGCAAGGCGGGCGTGGTGCGCTTCGACTGTATCCTGCTCCTTGAAGCATCGGGCGGGCAATGACAGCGTTATGGATGTCACAGAAGTTCAGGGACTGATACAGGGTGGATAGGCCAATGATCGCGCTACTGACCGACTTCGGGCAGGAGGATGGCTATGTCGGCGTGATGAAGGGCGTCATCCTGGGCATTGCGCCTGATGCGACGATAGTAGACCTCTCGCATGACGTTCCGCCGCAGGATGTGGCGACCGGCGCATGGCTGTTGCACACGGCGTGGCGCTATTTTCCGGTGGGCGCGATCTTCCTCTGTGTGGTGGACCCCGGCGTGGGCAGCGAGCGGCGTCCCATCGCCCTGTGCGCTGCAGACCGCTGCTTTGTCGGGCCGGATAACGGCCTCTTCAGCTACATCCTGCCCGACGCCGATCAAGCGGTTCTTCTCGATGATCCGCGCTACCATCTGCCACAGACCAGCGCCACCTTCCACGGACGCGACATCTTCGCTCCCTGCGCTGCCTGGCTTGCCCGCCAAACGCCACTTGCTGCACTTGGCTCATCGGCGCCGGTCGCGGACCTCGTCTCGCTCGATCTGCCCCAGCCGCATTGGCAGGCGGGCGAACTGATGGGGCGCATTCTGCATAGCGACCACTATGGCAACCTGATCACCAGCTTCGGGCCCGATCTCACTTCACGTATCCTTGGCGATACAGCAACAGTCTTGCGTTTGGGCGAGCGGGAGATCACCGCGCGGGCCAGCCACTTCGCCGCCGGACCAGAAGGGGCGCCGTTTCTGCTGCGTGATAGCTCAGGCCACCTCGCCATCGCCGTGCGCAATGGGTCCGCCGCCGAGCTGCTTGGCGGGCAACGCGGCCAGTTGGTTAGCATCGTGGGGTTATCAGAGATGGAGTGAAGCAGGCGTGAAAGCGAGGGTAGAGCGATGACGATGCGGCTATATTTCGTGCGGCATGGGCAGGCCATCGAACCGCAAGACTGGCATGGAGCCGAGGCGGCGCGTCCACTGACGGCTGAGGGTGTGGCGCAGATGCGACTGGCGGCGCAAGGGCTGGCGAGCCTGATTGGCAACGGCAGTAAGCCAGCCGCCGCGAGTGAGCGCATCACGCATCTGTTCAGCAGCCCCTATACCCGCGCCCGCCAGACCGCCGATCTGGTGGCCGAGGCGCTGGGGATGTCGCACGCTATAGCAGTTGAGGAGCGCACGGAACTGGCCTCTGGCTGCGACTTCGCGCGGTTGGCGCTGCTGATCGCTGGCAATCCAGACGCGACCAGACTGATCTTCGTCGGCCATGAACCGGACCTTAGCGACATCATCGGCGCGCTGATCGCGCCGGATACTCACGCCGTCGCGCATGTGGAAATGAAGAAGGGCGCCTGCTGCCGCGTGGACCTGAGTAGTCCACATATCCCGCGTGGCGCAAATGCCGCGCATGCCCTCGCCAGCCGTGGAACACTGGCGTGGCTGCTCACCGCGAAGCAACTTGCCCGCCTGGCGCCGCCTGACTCGTAAGATGGCGAAGATGTACAACTGGCTACATCACTGTTCACATCACTGTTCAATGTAGGGCAACGCGCTGTCGGGGCTGGTAATTTCTGGTTTGCGCCGTGATGCTCTGTCGCTCGATGTGTGGCGCATATGATGGAGACGTGTATGCAGCGCCAGAAGTTGCTTGAACAGCTTGCCGATCACATCTGCGCGCTTTCGTGTTCGCATCCGCTACGAGTTGCTGTGGATGGGATTGATGCCGCCGGAAAGACGACGCTGGCGAACGAATTAGTTCTGCCACTTCAGGCGCGGAGGCGAACAGTCATTCGCGCTTCCATAGATAGCTTTCATCGCCCGCGGAACGAGCGTTACCAGCGAGGGACAGATTCATCCGAGGGCTACTACTGGGATTCGTTTGATTATCCGGCGCTGCGGGATGTCTTGCTTCGTCCGTTAGGTCCACAGGGCAGCCGCCATTATCGTTTATCGGTTTTTGATGTGTCTTCGGACCAACCGCGCATCTGCGAAGAAGAGGTGGCCACCGCCAACGCTGTGCTGGTGATGGATGGTGTCTTTCTCTTGCGCCCTGAGTTATATGATTTCTGGGAGTACCGCATCTGGGTTGACATACCGTTCGATGTGATGCTGGAGCGAGCGATGCAGCGTGACACCAGCCTCCTCGGTTCAGCGGAGGCTGTGA
>JBDTAI010000230.1:0-5111 GCA_039924685.1 Ktedonobacterales bacterium | reverse complement strand
CTGTCTCGCCGTCGGTGGTTGTGAACGGTGAAGCATCGAGCGAGCGAGTGGGGAGCCGATGCTTGCGATGCTGATTGCGCCAGCGGTTGAGGGCGATCTGATAGAGCCAGGGACGCAGCCGCAACGCTTGGATGCGCTCAGGCGTATACGTACCGAGCGCGCGATAGGCGCGCACAAAGGTATCCTGCGCGATCTCTTCGGCGTCCTGCGCATTGCCAGAGAGGCGCAACGCCAGCGCGTAGAGGCGGTCCTGATAGATCAACAACAGCGGCTCGAAGGCGCCATCCACATTGCGCGCCAGTCGTCGCAGCAGCTCCGCTTCGTCGAGTTGCACACACTCCGTTGGCGTAGAGTGTTTTGCGCCAGTCGCTCGTTTCGCCACGCTTCTCGCCTCACTTTTCGGGCGTCCGGCTTCACATATTCCTCATGACGCCACCTACATCTATATAGAACAGCGTGTGCGCGTGAAGAGTTGCAGCGTAGGGGATCAACGAGCAGAACGTTCGGCTACGACCGTTGCCGTGATGCGTTCCTCGGTGGGGTGGATGGTGACGAGATTGCTGTGGAAGGTGCTCTGGCCTGCGAGATCGGCCAGCGCATCCGAGGTGGTCCAGTTGATAGCGCGCCCATCCGGTGAACGGCTGGCCCAGCGGCCCTTCGGCGCAATCGCCACGCCTGGCAGCACAGCCGTCGTCACCACCGCGCGCAAGCGGCAGCTACCCCGCGCATTCTCGACGATCACCTCGTCGCCGTTCTCGATGTCACGCGCCGCCGCATCCTGCGGGTGCAGTTCGATGTAAGGCGTTCCTTCTTTCGCCAACAGGCCAGGCAGATTTGCCATGCTGCTGGAGACGAAGTGATGCGCCGCGCCAGAGATGAGGATCAACCGTCCATTCGCGCCCTCGTCGTCAGCGGCGCCTGCATTGCCTGCATGCCATCCGTCAAACTCGGCGGGCGGCGCATAGTCGGGCAGCGGATCGATGCCCTCAGCGGCCAGCGCCTCGCAACGCAACTCCACCTTGCCCGACGGCGTGGGGAAGCGCAGATCGGCGAACGGTACAGCGGTTTCTTCGGTGAAGGCCAGTGGAACCGTCCCCTCGGCTTGCAGTCGCTCCAACGACACCTCGCGCAGCAACGGATTGTGCGTGCGGGTGGCATCCAGCACGCCGCGAATCACCTCCTCCGCCTCCTCATGCAGCCAGGGATCGTCAAAGCCCAGCGCTGTCGCTAGCAGCCGCATCACATCCCAGTTGCTCTTCGCCGCGCCAAGTGGCGCGATGGCAGGCGTGTTGTATTGCAAGCTGCGATGCCCATACGGCTTGTGCAGGTCCACATGCTCGAGCTGGCTGGTGGCGGGCAGCACGATGTCGGCATAGCGTGTCGTATCGGTCAGGAAGAGATCGTGGACGACGGTGAAGAGGTCGGCGCGCTGCAATCCCGCGATCACGCGCCCGGTGTTGGGGGTGGAGGTGACCGGATTGGCGCAGAAGACATAGAGCGAGCGGATCGGCGGGTCTGCGGCCTCGCCGGTCAGTGCGGCGCCCAGGCGATTCATGTTGACAATACGCGGCGTAGGCGGGCAATCGCTGGCGTGGCCCAACGCGTCGGCGTCCCAGCGCACATAATCGCTTGCGCTATAGGAGAGGCCACCTCCATGCACGCCAATCTGGCCGACAATGGCAGGCAGACAGGCCAGCGCCCGCGCCGTCTGGCCACCGTTGCCATGCCGCTGCACGCCATCGGCGAACTTGAGCAGCGCCGGTTTGGTGGTCGCGTACCGCCGCGCCAGCGCGATCACCGTTTCCGCTGGTATGCCCGTAATGGCAGCGACGCGCTCCGGTGGGTGGGCGAGCGTCCGTTCGCGCAACTCGCGCCAGCCAAGCGTGTTAGCCTCCAGCCAGGCCTCATCGTGCAGTCCCTCGGCGAAGATCACGCCCATCAGGCCGAGCGCCAGCGCGGCGTCGGTGGCCGGGCGCGGCTGAAGATGCTCATTGGCCGAGCGCGCCGTCAACGTCTGGCGCGGATCGATCACGACGACATACGCGCCACGCCGTTGCGCCTCGCGCAGCAGCGGCAGAAAGTGTGGGCCAGTGGAGGCGGGATTGTGGCCCCAGATCACGATCAGGCGGCTGGCAAGGACATCGGCAGGATCAGGCGCAAGACGCGCGCCGAGCGTCGCCTGCACGGCGCGTTCGGCTGCCGCGCCGCAGATTGCGCGTTCGAGGCCGCTGGCGCCCATGCGGTTCCACAGCCGCTCATTGCAGGCGCGAAGCTGCACGAGACCAAGTGTGCCACTATACGAATAGGGCAGGATCGCCGCGCCGCCGTCCGTGGCGAGGATGTCGCGCCAGCGGTCCGCCATCTCGCCGATGGCCTCTTCCCAACTGATGGGTTGCCAGGAGCGTGTGTCGCGCCAATCCACAGCGGCGGGCGCATCCTTCGGGCCAACGCGCCGCAAGGGATAGAGCAGGCGGTCGGGTGAGTAGACACGATCAAGGTAGGGGCGCACTTTGGCGCAGAGCCAGCCCTGCGTCAGCGGATGATCAGGGTCGGCGACAAAACGCACAGCGCGCCCATCCTGCACGGTGGTGAGGGTGGCGCAGGTGTCGGGGCAATCATGCGGGCAGGCGCCGCGCACGATTTGGCTCGTCTGGCCAGGCGTCACAATCTGCTGTTTCGCCATCACACCCATCCTCTCTCTCTCCGACCTATCACGCTTCTATAGGCTGTTGTCAGGCTGTTGTCACCATATCCCGTAAGGGCGTCCGCTGGATACCCGCGCCTGTATACCTGTTGAATATGCTGCTCACAGGGAACAGCAGCATCGTATCACAGCCGTCGCCAGTTGGGGGAAAAAGGCGTATTGCCAACCTATGCTCCCTTGTCCTTGTGAATGTGGTACTATCCCTGCGTATTTGCCGGGAGGCGACATCCAGACATCCCAAACAACACAACGACATCATACATGAGAAGAAGGGAGGCGCGCGGCAGTGCGCAACCACTGAGTGGCCACAGCTTCCGCGCGAGAGACCAATGAGTGAGCGTACAACAGCGAACGGGCAGCATGCCGCCGACGAGCACGATGAGCAGGGGAGTGGACAGAGCGGCGACCTGGGCGACATCCGCTTCGACCGCCACTTCCGCACGCCTTCATCCGAGGGCTACTACATCATCCGCAACGGCGAACGCAGCGCCGCGCTTGACCTGCACTTCACAGCCACCACCGTCCATGCCACGCTGGTGCTTGAACATGAGCTTGAGCGCACACTGCTGGCGCGGCTGATCGAGCAGATTGACGAAGACCTGGTGCTCTCCGCCGATACGCCGCGTGACGATTTCGTGGTGAATGTCTATCAGGGGCAGGAGATCGGCTTTTACAGCGACACTTTCCGCGCCGATGAGGAGGGCGTCGTCCTCGACGGTGAGGGTGACGACGAAGACGACTTCGACGGCATCATCGAAGAGTGAGCGCACATAAAAACCCCTCTCCGCGCAGGAGAGGGGTCGGGGTGAGATCATGGCGTTGAAGCTGCAACTACCTGTCAGGATGGGCAGCTTGTAGGAAGCATGATCGCCGTGAACTGGTTGTAGGTTGGCGCGTAGTGGATGTTCCCGCACTTGTCGCTGATGAAGTAAAACTCTTTGTTCTGTGGATAGCCATATGGCGCGGCGGCGGCGTAGATCACATCTTTGATCGCTGCCGCGATAGGGCCAGGCGGCAAGCCGGGATGATTGGCGCCAGCTTCTGTGTTATACAGACTACCGGGGTCTACGTTCTTCCCACCAACATTGCCAATGTCCGCCCACCACTTGCCATCGGTTGGTGGATGATCTGTATCGCGCGCATACTCCGTACTAGGGTCCGATCCCATGTATCCCGCGACACCAGCGGAGAGGCTCACGTCGTTGGGCAGCTTGCTGAGGGAATCCAGATAGCGATTGTAATAGACACCTGCCACGCCCTTCGCGTCGCTGTAGTTCAGGATTTCGCGGGTGGTGAGGCCGGCAACTGTCAGCGTGCGATAGATCGCCAGCCGGTCGTCGCTGGTGAAGTATGCCTTCTCCATCGCGGTGAAGATGTTCTGGCCGTTGACGATGGCGGCGTGCGCCTTGCACTGTGCCTGATCCGCGATGTACTGGTAGGTTGTCGTGTCGCCGGGGCAGAACTCCGCGCCAAGCTGGTTGAGCATCGTCTCGACAACCTGCTTCACTCCCGCATCGGCAGTAAAGTAATACTTGGCGGGATACAGATAGCCTTCGAGCGCATAGGCCACGTTGGGTTGCGGCTTCTCCACAAACCAATACTTCTCCCACAGTTTCGTGCCATCGGGCTCGATACCTGTCTTGGCCGTCTGCAAGAAGGCGGTGGCGTCGAAGTTCTTGAGTCCAATGAAATATTGCGGATACTGGGTCACGCGCAGGCCATCGGGCGGCCCGGCAAGCAACTGATCGGGGATGCCGCTCTGGAGCTTGTGGATGATCTGGTCCATCGTCATGTCGGGCGAGAGGTTGTAGACTCCCTGTTCGATGCTGGTATCCAGCTTGCGATAGCGCGCCAGCAACTTGAAGAGCAACGCGTTGCGGATCAAGCCGTCCTGCTGAAGCCGCTGGCCGACGCTGTTGGCAGTATCTTTATCAGTGACGACGAACTTGATGATGGTATGGTTGTTCGGCGCCGAGGGCTGCAACGTATAGAACGCCGCCGTGCCGCCGACGAAGCCGACGATCAGCGCCAGCAGCGCGAAGATGACTGTTACCACGATCCCAGCGCGTTTCATGCGCAGTTCCCCTCCTCATGATCGCCAATGCCTCAGCTATGCGTGCGTTTAAGTATGCGTTACGCCTGCCCTTTATGTCGCACGTCGAGATAGTCTTGCAGGATGATGGCGGCGGCGGCGGCGTCTATCCGCTCGCGCAACTGCTCTGGGCGCACGCCTGCCTCACGCAGCAGTTCTTCGGCGCGCACGGTGGTCAGTGTCTCGTCGGCATAGACCAGCGGGACACCCAGCCGCTTGCGCAGTCGTTCGCCGAAGGATTGCACATTGCGTGCCTGATCGTGCAGCCGCCCATCCAGGCTGACGGGCAACCCCACCACCACCAGTTCGGCCTCG
>JBDTAI010000229.1:0-2534 GCA_039924685.1 Ktedonobacterales bacterium | reverse complement strand
ATTTCTGTTTCCTGGCGCTGGGTATTGGCCGCGTGCATCTGCATGTTCGCTTCGTACATCTGGTCCGCACCCTGCTGATGCGCCGCCTGCACTACGCTGGCATAGGTTTGCATCGAAGAGCCAGCCGAGTGAACAGCTTCTTTGGTCTGCCCCAACTTGCCGTCAACCTGCGTGTGTCGCTGCTTGAAGGAATTGCTGGCGTGGCCTAGCCAGGGACGGTCGCCCGCCAGCAAGCCCGTCGCCTGTTTGGCAAGACTCTCCTGATGGCTTTGCAACGCCGTTGCGGATGCTGTGTGTCCACTGCCACCCTCGTGGACCTGTCCTGGTTGTGACGGAAGCGGGGGAAGCTCCATGTCAGGGTAGAACATCTGCGCTCGATCCTCCTGATAGTTGGGCGCTAACTGCGCGCTCACGCCAGTACACACCTCTATTGAGTATAGGCGTGTACTAACGGGCCGCCGTCGTCTCTAGCTGCCGGTATGGTTGCCATGCTCACTTGTGACACAAAATGAGAGCTAAAAGCCACCGACACGCAGCTTCTCGTCGCTCGAAAGCACTCGCCCATCCAGTTTGTCTACATAGACGACAACGCCGCCAGGAATGTGGCCCTCATCAATCAGCTTCTGCGCCACCGCGCCGATCACCCACCAGCGCGCGTCATCCTGCCAGACACGCACCGGCCCAAACTGGTAGTTCGGGAAGTACTGCGCTTCCTGTTGCACCAACACTGGCTGCGCGCGCGATGCCGCCTCCTGCGCGGAGATCCGTGGCTGGCGATAGAGGCTGGGGATGACGGCTCCGTGAGCGCCCAGGCGTTGTAGTTCCGCGAGCAGGCTGGTCGCCTGCTGCTGTGAAACATCCACGCCGAGGAAGCCCGGCGCCCCATTGCGCTGGGTGAGCCTGGCCTGCACGACGAGGTCTGTCAGCGGACTGGCAAGCAACGGATTGGCGGCGATCACCGTACCCAGATCGGGTCGGCTTGCGCAGCCAATCAGGAGATAGACATCGAAATCACCCGCCTGTGGTCCTGGCTGTGATGGTTGCCCTGCCGGGGACCGTCGAAACATAGCGGAACTGCCCCTTTCCACTGAAAACCTTCTATCCAGCGCATCAACTCCCATGCATGTCTGTGTATCTGCCCGATTATCCCTTCACACCAGTTGTGACAAGCGAGCGTGTTGGCGCGCACGGAGGCGCTGCACATCCGGCTGGCGCACATCCGGCTATAGAATACAAGCCGCGCGCTTCGTTGTCTAGTCCTTGCGCTGGTGAAAGAGAAGAATCTGCGTCTCAGGTGATGGGGCGCCTCGCGCGGCTAGCTGGCAGTTGTGGGCGCGGGTTCGCGTGTGACCCAGAGCGCATAGGCGACGCGGGCGGGGGTGGTGATGCGTCGCTCGCCGGATACCAGCTCGACAGGCGCCTCTGGATCGTCGCTGGCAGGTAGCGTGGCTAGCGTGACCCGCGCCCCCGGAGTCAGCCCGATCTCGTGCAGGTAGGAGATCAACCCCTCCTCATCCTCCACCACCTCCGAGACCAGCAGAATGGTCGCCGCCTCGCCCACCGGCATTTGCAGCAGCCGCATCGCCTGGTGGTCGGACAGATAGGTGCGCGCGTTGGGGACGTAGCCGGGGATGGGGTTGCCATGCGGGCAGGTGGTGGGCTTTTGCAGTGCGGCGGTCACACGCTCCTCCACGGCGCCAGAGATGTAGTGTTCGAGGCGACAGGCCTCCTCATGCACCTGATGCCACTGCATCCCCAGCATATCCACCAGAAAACGTTCGGTGAGCCGGTGTCGGCGCAACACCGCCTCGGCCAGCGCGATCCCTTTGGGAGTCAACTCGATCTGGCGTCTGGCGTTCATCTGCACATAACCATCGCGGGTGAGCCGCTTGAGAGTCTCGGTGACAGTCGGCGGCGAGACACGAAACTTGTCGGCCAGGCGCGCGCCGATCACCGCATCGCCCTCCATTGAGATGTTGTAGATCGTCTCCAGATACTCTTCGGTAACTTGTGACGCCTTATCGGCTGCCATATCGAGCACATGGCTGGTTATCTTACCCTCGGCTAGCTGGCTTTCGGTTGTTTCCACGCCTCACACTACCCTCTCGCTGCGAACGACTCTTCCACACATTATGGCACGAGTAGCGTAGCAAAGACGCTCTCGGTCGTTGTATCGGGGTATCATGCCGATGCTCTCGCTGTTGGGCACGCTGGAGGCGATGGAGGCGCTGGCGACATAGGGGGGTGTTGTGACAGTCGGCGTGGGCGGCGTCAGCAATGGCAGGGTCACCGCGACCCTTTATGCTCACCATCCGGGCTATATTTGATAGCATTCTGGATCAAGGTGTGACATACCTGCTCCAGGCGCCCGGCGGGTTGCGTATCGTCTTCATCGTCATCAGCATTGTCGAAGCGGAAGCGACAACGCTCATTGTATCACACATCCTCGCCCACGTAGACCTCAACCACCTCGACACCCAGGGTCTTTGCATGCTATACCACCCCGAGGAGTTTGAGCGCCTCGCGGGGGTACA
>JBDTAI010000228.1:0-7047 GCA_039924685.1 Ktedonobacterales bacterium | reverse complement strand
GATTATTACTCCACCGAGCGGCGTCGAAAAGCAGGTGAGTGTCAGCACAGCGCCGTTACGCGATGCAAGTGGACGTGTGATCGGCGCGGTGGCGATCTACCGCGACGTGACCGAACGGCGCACACTGGAAAATCGCACCCATGATGTGCTGGACGCGCTGCTGGCGATGGCCACCGCCATCACCGCCGTACCTGCCGAAACTATGTCCAGGGATGCCTCCACAGATGAATCCGCGCCTCTGCCCGATGTTCCGGCAGGGGTCCGTTCCACGATCCTGGGACTGGTGAAGCTGGCGCATCGTGTTTTAGCAAGCAGTGTCACTAGCGTCGTCGTGATGGATGCAGACACGCATGTTATGCAACCGCTGGCGATAACAGGGCTAGCGGAAGAGGATGCGCGTCGCTGGTGGGTGAACATACAGGAGCCGCTGGAGGCCTTTGTGTCGCCCCCTGTGGCAGACCAACTCCTTCAGGAAGAATTGGTAGTCCTGGACCTGGCTAATGAGCTATCCAGCCCCGGACAGGAGTATTACGGCGTGCGGCAGGTGATGGCGATTCCGGCTCGAGTTCAGAGTGGCAATCTTTGCATTCTGACGGTCGAAAGGCGCAACCAGCCGATCTTCACTGTACAGGAACATGATCTGGCGCAGGCGGCGGTGCAACTGGTGGCGCTGGTGATCGAGCGCGACCGGCTGCTGCGCGAACGCGAGGAGGCGCAGACGCAGGCGCAGGTAATGACCGAGGCGACACGCCGCATGGACGAGTTCCTGGGCATCGCCAGCCACGAACTGCGTACACCGCTCACCACGATCAGCGCCAATGTGCAGATCGCCGAGCGCCAGATACGCACACTGCTACAAGAGATTGTTCCTGAGGCCGATCACCCGCTACAAAATCAACTGGAACGCACTGACACCGCGCTAACCCGCGCAAGCCGCCAGATGACGCGACTCGACCGGCTCGTCGGCGACCTGATCGACACATCGCGCATCCAGGCGGGCAAGCTGGAACTGCGCATGGAGCCCTGCGATCTGCTCGCCATTGCGCGCGACTGTGTGCAGGAGCAGCAGGTAGCGTGGCCCGACCGCGCCATCACACTTGACACACCGCGCCGCGCAACCTTGCCCCTCTGCGCCGACGCAGACCGCATCGGGCAAGTGATCACCAACTTCCTCACCAATGCGCTCAAATACTCCGCTGAGGATCAGCCAGTGGCCGTGCGTATCAGCGTGCGCGGCGAGTCGGCGCGGCTGGCTGTGCGCGATACTGGCCTGGGCCTCTCGCAGGAACAGCAATCACATCTGTGGGAGCGGTTCTATCGCGTTCCCGGCATCGAGCAGCAGAGCGGCTCAGGCGTGGGCCTCGGTCTGGGGTTGCACATCTGCAAGACGCTGATTGCGCGCCACGGCGGGCAGGTTGGCCTGGAGAGCGCGCCAGGCGTGGGCAGCACATTTTGGTTCACCCTGCCACTCGAAAACTCACGGCCTTGATGCGCTGTCACAACGTGAGCGGGTCACACGCTCTTGCTCCGGCGGGCTAAACAGTGGCCTTCAGGCCACGACCAACCAGCACGATCCAGTACCCAATGGCGTTGTCAAACAGCATAATGGCCGGAGTGCGGACGCGGGATGCGGGTCCGAAGACCCTGGCGTGAAAACCAATGTTGCTTCGGCTGGCCACCTACGTTATATAAAGCAAAAGCTGCCAACATGTGATAGCACGAACTTTGTAGCGTAGCAGTGAGGCTGCTAATGAGGCGATCACATTCATCCCTGCTCAAACGCTTTCTGGGCTGGCGTGGCTATGGCTGGTGCGCCAGCCTCATGGTGTTGCTCTTGCTGGCGGGCATCGCCGTCAATGGGCTATTGGCGTTGGGGCGCCTGCCGTCCTTCGCGCTGCAATCCACTCAACCCGCCATCCGCATCACCGGGCCAGGCATCGGCGGGACGAGCGCGGGCGCCATGCAGGCATATGTGCTGGGCGCGGTGGTGACGCCGGGCGTCTATACGCTGCCCGATGGCGCACGGGTGCATGACCTGGTAGCCGCTGCCGGTGGGTTGGCCGCCGACGCCGACGCCACCCGTGTGGACCTCGCCGCGCGGCTCGCCGATGGACAGGAGGTCTATGTGCCAGCGGTCGGCGAACAGGTTCCGCTGATCATCGGCGGCAAGGTGGATGTCAACCTCGCCAGTGCACAGGATTTGCACAATGCGCTGGGCCTCAGTCTGACGATTGCCCGCCGCATCATCAGCTATCGCGCCACACATGGCCCCTTCACCGCCGTCAGCCAACTGCTGCTCGTGCCGATCACCCGCTCCACGTACGACCGCATCAAAGACCTCATCACCATCTGATCCCACAATCACTCCTCAATCACTTCCAAACGCTGCCCTCATGATCTATACTACCCATATAGAACATTTGTTAGTGCGCAGAGAGGCGGCAACCGCATGGAAAAACGCTCCGAGGCGCTTGAGCCGACGCTGGTTCAGGCGATAGTGGCAAACGCGCATGGCGACCTGGCCAAAGTGACTGAGTTGCTCAATCAGGAGTCGAAGCTGGTCAACGCCGCATGGGACTGGGGCGGCGGCGACTGGGAGACGCCACTCGGCGCGGCGGCGCATACCGGCCAGCGCGAGATCGCCCACTACCTGCTCGACCACGGCGCCCGGATCGATCTCTTCGCCGCTGCGATGCTTGGCAGGCTGGAGGTGGTGCAGGCGATGCTTGCAGCGTTCCCCGACGCGCTGCATACACCGGGGCCACATGGCATCCCGCTGATTGCGCATGCGCGCATGGGTGGCGCGGAGGCAGCTCCCGTACTCGCCTGGCTGGAATCGCTGGCTGCGACAAACAATGGCTCACGTGGAGTCTAGTGCCGGGCAGCCACAGCCGCACTTCACCGCCGTCGTGCTGGCAGGCGGGCGCAGTCAGCGCATGGGTCAGGATAAGGCGGCGCTCCCAATCGGTGGTGAGTCGCTGCTCGCGCGCATGGTCAAACGCATGCGGCAAGCCACGCCGCATGCGCTGGTGATCGGCCCGCCCACGCTGATGCCACTCCTCGCCACTGCACTACCAGACGTTGCGCTGATCGCCGACGATACGCCCAATCTTGGACCACTGGGCGGGCTGGCGACGGCGTTACGCTATCTCTGCGCTTCTTTCGTCACGCCGCGCGCCTTTGTGGTCGCCTGTGATATGCCCTTCGTCGCGCCAAAGCTGATAGTGGCAATGGCGCGGCTGGCGGATGATTCGCCCGCTGCGCAGGTGGTGGCGCTGCATACTGATCAGGGCTGGGAGCCGCTACACGCCATCTACTCCATCGCCTGCCTGCCGATCATCGAGCAGCACATAGCTGCTGGTGAGCGATCATTGCAACGAATGCTCGATCACCTCAGCGTTCGTGAGATGACCAGTGAGGAAGCCGCTCGCTATGATCCACGCCGCCTCTCGACATTCAATGCCAACGCGCCAGAAGACTGGAAGCGGGCGCTACGGCTGGCCATGACTGAGAAGGGCGATGCCTGAAGCGGGGTCAACGCGCCACCATCACGCGAGACGTGAATCCAGTCGCGTATGATGCGGTCAGCGTTGGGGCCACGCGAAAAGAAAGCCCGCCTCCATACCAAGAGACGGGCCGGATGATACCTTGAAAAACGGAATGTGTGTGGGAATCGCTACCCTAGCACGTGACGCCTACCACCTCCCGAACCGGCGCCGGTTGCTCGGCGTGGTCAGATTGCTCAGTGTGCTCGGTCCGTTCGCTGTGTTCGATCAGCCGCATGCGCAGCACGAAGGCGGGATTGAAATGTGAGTCACAGTGGCCACACGAGACCGAGCGTGCATAGCGCTTCACACGCGGATACTCTTTGCGGCAGTTGGGGCAATCATAGATATATTTGTATGGACGCGCCTTGCGCAACGCACCCTCGCGCCGGCGGGTTTCTTCCGCCAGCAGCTCACGCAGCCAGTCGGGATCGCGCTCGGTGATCGCCGCCTCATCTACCGAGATGGCGTCGTGGCCGTGGCAGTGGTGCTTGCGTGGACGCCCCTGCACACGGTCCGCCAGGTGGATTAACTCATGCGCCACCGTCACCTCGATGCCCTCCGGCAAGAGTTCCGGCTCGACGAAGATCAGATGGCGAAAGTCGGACGGCGCCAGCGGCGCGTCGTCGGCGTCGTCCGGTGGATAGGCAACCATGTCGCACTCCTCAGCCTCGAAGCCAGGTAACGCGAGCTGGCGTCGCCTGGCGCCGGTTGGCGCAGTGAGGGTGGCGGCGTTGGCGAAGTGTGGCGCATCAGATTCGTTGGCGTCTTGCTGGATCGGCAGGTAGCAATAGCACCCCAACGCCATCGGGTTGAGGCGGCGTCCCGTCCAGCGGGCGAACTCCTGGCGGTCGTCGGTGACGGCGAGATAGTGGGCCTGATCGGGCGGCAGCTTGAGCTTGCGCCAGTAGTGATCAAGCCAGTGGGCCACCTCTGGGTCGGCGTTGACCAGTGGCAACTGGTCAACCGAGGGCGGCTGCGAGGGGCGAAAGCGGATAATCTTCCTCGACATAGACACGGGGGCAGACACGGACGGCGCCTGCCACATTCCTCCCTTCCGGGCGAACAATACGGTCTACTGACACAATGGATTACCAGCGATCAGGCGTCTTATGTCACGCCTGATGCAAAACGCATCATAGCAGGAGTGTCTCTATCGCACAAGCAGGAAAATCGGCATGAAATCGGCATCGCAGCCCCATTGCGCCGATGTGTGGCGGTGAGTGAACGATAGGCGCAAGCCGCCACCACGAGCGCCTTTGGGGCGGTATTGATTACTGCGACGTATGGCTTGAGGCAGTGGTAATGTGTGTAGAAAAAGGGTCTAGCCTGAGAGTCGTAGCATCCCCGGCCCATCTGTCTGCGCTTATGTCTTGTGGCAAGTCCTGTGGCAAGTCTTGTGGCTGTATGACCCATTGTCCCAGCCGCTACACTAGCTAGCGCGCCCTACCGTGCTACAATAGATTGCAGCATGTCGCAGCCGAACGCCGTAGCAAACCCCACCTGCGCCAAACAACCAGTGGAGATGCGCCCGATGCGTGACGACATCCGAAGCGTTCATCAGGAAAGCGGTGATACCCCGTCGCTGACGCCAGTGGATGGGGAAGTGGAGATGACAGCGCCGCAGCCAACGCGCATGGTCTGGAATCCGCTGCTGGGCGAGTATGGCGCTCAGGCCCCCGGACGCATGCGCCGCAACGAGGGAACCAACGCCTGCCCCTTCTGCGCCGATCTCACCACTGGCCGCGTCCCACCCGATACGCAGGCGTGGATTCGCCCCAACGACTTCCCGGCCTTCCACCCACCAACCGGCGAATGCTTCGTGCTGATCTATAGTTCCAACCATGACTGCGCCTTCACTGAGCTCAGTGTTGCCGATATCGTGCGTGTGATTGGTCTCTGGCAGCAGGTATACACCGATCTCGCCAGCCGCTACGCCTGTGTGATGACCTGGGAAACCAGCGGGGCTGCTACCGGGCAAACACAGTTCCATCCCCACGGCCAGACCTACGCCGTCTCGATCATTCCTGACATGATCCAGCGCGAGATGCAACTGATTCTGCAAGCCGAGGCGAAGGGGCGCGGTTGCCCGTTCTGCGAACTGCTGCACGAAGAGGAAGCGGGGCCGCGTATCGTCTTCGATGGCGCCCACTGGCTCGGCTATGTGCCGCCATTCGCGCGCTATCCCTATCAAGCACAATTGACCAGCCGCACGCATCTCAATGCCATCAACGGCTTTCCGTTGGATGGCGAGGCGGCGGCGGAGCTTGCAAGCGCGCTACTCTATGTCATTCGCGCCTATAACGCCGTATTCGAGGCGCCGATGCCCTATATGCTCGCCATTCACCAGCTTGCCGACGAACGGTTTCACCTGCATATTGACCTCTTGCCACTGGGACGCGCGCCGGGGAAACTCAAACTGGCGGCCAGCAGTGAGATGGCCTGGGGCTTCTGGCTCAACGACTCGCTGCCCGAAGCCAAAGCGGCGGAACTGCGCGCAGCGATTGCGAAGGAGCGCCAGTGATGGCGGCGCAAGCGAACACATCATCCCTCCCACCGCAGGCGCAATGGGCGCTCCAGGCGTATCGTATGCGTCTGCGCGGCGACCTGCAGCATGCTGGCGTGGCCGTCGCATGGGCGCCTGGACGCGCCAACTTGATCGGCGAGCATACCGACTACAACGAAGGCTATGTGCTGCCTGTGGCGATTGATCGGGCGACGGCGCTGGTCGGCCACGCCACGCGCGAGCCAGTGGCGCGGCTCTACTCAGTACACCATCGGCAGAAGGCTTCGTTCTCGATGGCGTCAACCGCGCTCGCCGCCGAACCTGCGCCCGAACGACTCCCACTCTGGGCAAGGTATGTGCGTGGTGTGCTGGCTGAACTGGCGCAGCACGGCGCGCTGCCACTCCTACCGGGGATCGTCGCCGCCATTGCTGGCAATGTGCCGGTGGGCAGCGGATTGAGTTCATCGGCGGCGCTCGAAGTGGCGGTCGCCACGTTTGCGCGGGCGCTAGGCGGCGCAGAACTGCCAGCGATGCGTGTGGCGCAACTCTGCCAGCAGGCGGAACAGCGCAGTGTCGGCGTGCGTGTGGGCATCATGGATCAGGCAACCTCCTGTCTGGGGCGCGCAGGACAGGCGATCCTGCTGGATTGCCGTTCGTTGGTGTACACCTACGTGCCGGTGGAACTCCCAGAGGTCGCGTTGGCGGTCTATGATACGCGCGTTACGCGCTCACTGGCAGCTTCTGGCTACAATGAGCGGCGGGCGCAGTGTGAACAGGCGGTGGCGCTGCTGACGCAGGCGATCCATGCGCAACAGCCGGAGCGCGCAATCACAGCGCTACGCGACATCACCAGTGACGATCTGGCGCGTTACGGTGATGCGCTGCCGGAGGTGTTGTTGCGGCGGGCGCGGCATGTGGTGGGCGAGAATGCGCGTGTGCTGGCCGCCGTGGCTGCGCTGAGACTGGGCGATGGCGCGTCGCTGGGCGAACTGCTCT
>JBDTAI010000227.1:0-8052 GCA_039924685.1 Ktedonobacterales bacterium | reverse complement strand
AGATCACCAGCAGTTCGGCGCCACGTTCACGCAGGGTATGCGCCAGATCGAGCATGTCATCATAGGTCTTGCCAGTTGGCATAATCAGCAGCACGGGCAGTCCGGCGCCGACCGTGGCGATGGGACCGTGGCGATGGGACCGTGGCGGAAGTCCGCCGACGAATAGGAGGTCGCCAGCACGTAGGTCAACTCTTTCACCTTGAGGCCCAGTTCGAGCGCAGTGGCAAAGTTGTAGCCGCGCCCGACGACCACGCAGTCCGTCATGTATCGGTAGCGTCCGGCGCGCGCAGCGATGGAGTGTGCAGTGGCGAGCGTGGCGGTCAGCGCATCTGGTAGGCGTTGCAAAGCGGCGAGTGGGGCGCCGTCACCCTGCCGTTGGCGCCACTGGGCGGCAAAGGCGGCGATCACCACGCAACTGGCGGTGTAGGTCTTGGTCGCAACCACGCTATGCTCGGCGCCCGCATGCAGCAGCACGACATGGTCGGCGGTCTGCTTTGTACTGGGCTGTCTGCTGGGGCATTTATGCGGCATGGCGGCATGGCTCCCCCTTTGATACCATCCTCTCGCCCACGATGACCTTGCTCTCTGCCATCCCCTATTTCTGGCTGGCGCTGCTGATCCTGTATGTGCTGGGCTATACGCTCAACTGGTTCCCCTTCTCGGACGGCTACGACCTCTCGCTGACACCCGATGGTTCGTTCCCGTATATCGTCAGCGTGATCTACCATGCCATCCTGCCCGCACTGACCATCGTGATCTCCTCGATGTTGGGCTGGCTGCTCACCATGCGCAACACCATGATCACCACGCTCTCCGAAGACTATGTGCTGCTGGCCCAGGCGAAGGGGTTGTCAGAGCGGCGCGTGATCTTCTCGTATGCGGCGCGTAACGCGATCCTGCCCAACGTCACCGGCTTTGCGCTGGCGCTGGTGGGCGAGAGCGGCAGTGGCAAGACGACGGTGGCGCGCATGCTGGCACGGCTCTACCCTGCGACCGCAGGCGCGATCACCTTTCAGGGCAGGAACATCGCCAGTGGAGGGCGCAGCGACATGCGCCTGCGCGACTATCGGCGCTATGTGCAACTAATCTTCCAGGATCCATTCTCATCGCTCAACCCGACACATGATGTGCGCTATCACCTGAGCCGCCCACTACGCCTCTTTGGCCACGCCAGCACCGAAACGGAGGTGATGGAACAGGCGTTGGCGCTGCTGCAACGTGTGAGTCTGACACCCGCCGAGCAGTTCCTTGTGAAGTATCCTCACCAGCTCTCCGGCGGGCAGCGCCAGCGTGTGGCCATCGCCCGCGCACTTGCGGTACGACCAACCGTGCTGCTGGCCGATGAGCCGGTCTCGATGCTCGATGTTTCGATCCGGCTCGACATCCTCAATCTGCTGGCGCAACTCAAGGAAGATGAGCGGCTGGCGCTGCTCTACATCATGCACGACATCGCCCGCGCGCGCTACTTTGCCGATGAGACGCTGGTGATGTATGCCGGGCAGACAGTGGAAGGCGGCCCCAGCGAGACCATACCGCAGCAACCGAAGCATCCCTACACGCAACTGCTGCTCGCCGCTGCGCCCGACCCCGATCGATTGCGCAACGGCTCAGGGCGCATGCTGACAACGCAGGCGCGCGGCGAGATTCCCAGCCTGGTCACGCCGCCGACGGGCTGCCGGTTCCATCCGCGCTGCCCCCACGTCATGCCGAGCTGCAAAGAGCGCTTCCCGGCGCGCACAGAACTGGGGGGAGGCCAGTGGGTCAACTGCTTCCTCTATGGCGAAGGCAACGTGACGCCAGCAGCGCCACAGTGAGCGTTCCTGTAGCTGTCGTTGTCAATTGAGCTGCTGCAAGCTATGCAAGCTATGCAAGCTATGCGGTGGCGGCGGGTTACCCCTTATAGCTGTGTCGCCTGTAATGTATCAGCGCATGCGGGGCAGATGGGCGCGAGGCTCCAGAGACCCACTCGTAGCGCGTCTTGCTCCATCAAGGCGCGTGTCGTTGGCTGGCAGCATCGCGCCATGCTACACGGCAACGCCACAGAGAGTGTCACCAGCAGCAGGTTAGGCTGCTCATCCTCAACCTCATCCGCATCGTTCCGCCCATCTGATTGCCCACGAACCACAAGTCGATCAGGTTGCGCATTGGCGCATACCGCCGCCCCGCCTGTTTCATTCTGGAACACACGTCCACCTTCCTGCGCGGCAGCGATACAGACGATCTTCTCCATCTGCTCACAATCGGCCACCCTACACCACACGCAGCATCAGTCTCGCCGATGCCCTCTCATCTGGTGTACGCGCGCAGGTTTCATATGCCTATAATGCGGGTTGCTGCTATCTATCCAACACAGGCCGTCTGGATCAGCGTATTGCGATGGTTGCGCCGCACCAGATAGCCGCGACCCGGCGGCAGCGACGCAGGCTTCTGTGTGCCAAGCAGCGCACCCTCCTGGGGGTCGCCGTTCATAATCAGCCCCGGCGATCCCATCTCGCGCAGCCGCTGGAAGACCGGCTCGAACGAAGCGCGTGAGGCGCCGCCCACCTGTCGCGCCAACACCAGATGGAAGCCGATGTCGCGCGCCTGCAACAGACTCTCTACCAGCGGCGCCAGCGGGTTGCCTGACGGCGTGACGAGGGACTCGTAATCGTCAACAAAGAGGAAGTAGTGTGGCCCCTGCCACTTCTTGGGGTTGCGCAACTCTTCGAGCGTCATCTGGCTGCTTGAGAAGCCGCGTTCGGCCAGTGCCGTCTTCATGCGCTCGACCGCCTCCTTCACCATCGCCGGTGTGCAGGCATAGGCGAAGAGATGTGGGCCATCGGCAAGTTCGAGCAGCGTGCGGCGATAATCCACCAGCGCGAACTGCGCCTCATCCGGTGAATAGCGGCTCTTGATGCCTTCGACCCACGCGCGGATCAGGTTCGTCTTGCCCGACTCCGAATCGCCCAGCACAATGAAGTGGGGAGCGCCGTTCATCAGGTCTATATAGACCGGATCAAGCCGCAACTCTTCCAGCCCGATCGGCACGCCCGGTTCGCGGTCCTGCCCTGGCTCAGGCAGTTCGCGCATCGTCACCATCGCAGGCAGCATGCGAATAGGCGGCGCCAGCGGTCCCTGCCATGCCTCACACACACGGCCCACGAAGTCGTCAATCGCCTGCGCGATGGGACGCACCTCGGCCTCGCCGTCGCCATCCATGCGGGGCAACGCCACCTGGAATTGCAACCCACCCTTGATCACGCCGCGTCCTGGCGGGGCGCCAACCAGCGAGAGCGCAGCAGGCTTGCCCATCTCAGAGTCCAGCGGATCGTTGACACGCAGTTCGAGACGTGTGCCGATATTGTCGCGCAATTTGGGGCGCACATCGGCCCAGCGGCTGGCAGCGATGACCACATGCACACCATATGTCAGGCCCGACGCGATGATGTCCGCAATGTCCGCATCTATACCATCGAAATCGTGCAGCATCTGGCCCAGGTCGTCAATGAAGAGGAAGACATCGCCGAATGGCGCATCCTGCAACTCGCCTGCCTGCCGCCTGGCGCGATACGTCGCCATGCTATCTATGCGCCGCTCACGGAAGAGGAACTCACGCTCCTGCATGATCGTACGCATCTGATTAACCGTGCGGCGCACCTTGTCGCGCTCAGATTTACCCGCCACGCCGCCCACATGCGGCGCGTTCTCCATGCTGCGCAACAAACCACCACCGAAATCCACCGCGTAGAGCTGCACCTCACGCGGCGTGTGCGTCATCATGAACGAGGCAACCAGTGTGCGCAGAAAGGTACTCTTGCCGGTCTGCGGCGCCCCGACGATCACCAGATGGCCACCGGAACCGGCAAAGTTGAGCAGCATTGGGTCCTGCCGCTGTTCGCCCGGCTTATCCAGCAGGCCGATTGGCGTCTGTAGCAGGCCAAACGGCGGCTCTGCAGGCCAACTTCTGCTGTCAAGCGGTGTGGCGGCCAGCCCTTGCCGTTGTAGCGTCTCATCCAGCGTCAGCGCAGGATTGAGCGGTGGCAACCACACCTGGTGGACGTTATTAACTGTGCCAACCGAGGAGGCTTCGAGCGAGTCAATGATCACATCCATGTCGGTGTGCAGCACATCGCCGTAGATTTGCTGGCTGCCTCCCACCATGCCACCTTCTTGCGTCTGCTGCGGCACGAGTTTACCCGTTGCGCTGAACTCGCGCAATCGCACCGCAGCCCCGCCGCGCGCCTCTGGCGGCACATATTGTGTGGAGACCAGCGCCGTCTTGAACATCTGGTAGACATCAGTATCCACCTTGAAGTAGCCGACGCCGGGATAAGATGGCAGGTAGAAGGAGTCAGAGGTACCGATGACCTGCTTGCTCTCCTGCGCATTGAAGGTACGCAGACAGATTCGATAGCGCAGGTGGCCTTCGAGTCCGTCAATACGTCCCTCGCCAAGCCGCTGCGTCGCCAATAACAGGTGCATCCCCAGACTGCGCCCGACGCGCCCGATGGCGACGAACAACGCCAGGAAATCAGGCCGGTTGGAGAGTAACTCAGCAAACTCGTCAATCACAATCACCAGATAGGGCAGCGGCTCCAGATGGGGAGCGGTCTTGCGCTTGGTTTGATACTGTTTGATGTTGTCGAGGTTGCCTGCCTCACGCAGCATGCGTTGCCGTCGCTCCTGCTCGCCGAAGAGCGCCTCACGCATGCGATCCACCAGCGAGAGGTCGCTTTGCAGATTGGAGATCATGCCCGCCGCGTGGGGCAAGCGCGCCAGATCGGCAAAGGCAGCGCCACCCTTGAAATCGGCGAAGATGAAGTTGAGCGTTTCGGGATCGTGTGTGACGGCAAGGCTGGTGACAAGCGTGCGCAACAGTTCGCTCTTGCCGGAGCCGGTGGCGCCGATCACCAGCCCATGCACACCCAGACCGCCATCCGCCGCCTCTTTCAGATCAATGAAGAGCGGCTCACCATTGGACCTCACACCAATCGGCACACGCAAGAGATCGGGCCGGTTGCGGGGCTTCCACGTCTCCTTCGTATCCACCGCCTCGGCGGCGGGGATGCCAAGCAGCGAGAGCAGCGTTACATCTTCCGAGAGGTCTTTTTGCAGACCCTTCTCACCGACAATCAGGGGGGCCATTGCGCGCGCGACCCGCTCACAGAGCGCCACCTCCGCTGCGTCTGGCGTCACGGCTTCGATGCGCCGACCACCCAACGCCGTCTCTTCATAGCTCAGAAAGCCGATGTCCGAGATTTCCACACGCGCCCGCAACACTGATGGCTCCTGACGGCGGCTATCCACCAGCGCGATGATCGTCACCCCCAGCGCAGCGCCCTCACGGAACAACATCTCCATCGCTGGCAGGCGGGCCAGTTCGCTATCAGGCGTCAAGCCATCGAGGACAATGATTAACCGCTGCTGCACCGGCACATTGTCGTCGCGTGACGCCTCGTTGAGTCGCTTCTGCCGTTCGAGTTCAGGCAGAATCTGGTCGCCAAGCAGCAGATCGAAGTCACCAACGTTATCGGCAAGCAGGCATAGCGGCTCTGGCGCATACTTCTTGACGTTCTTGGGCTGGTGCAGGCGGCGCGCATGAGGTAGCCATTTGAGCCAGCTCCATTCACCGGCAGCTTCAGGCGGGAAGTAGGCCATCACACGCACATCATCGGGGGCATGCGCGGCGGCCATGCTGCACAGCAGTGAACGCACAAGCGCGCGGGTGGCGTCGCGCTTGCCGGTGATCGCCATCGGGCCGAGGTCGCGGATGTTGATGACGACGGGTGAATCGGTGAGTTGGGCATACTTGGAGATTAGTGAGAGCGCCTTCGGCGTCAGTTCGGTATCCTGCTCGGCCATTGGGTTCGAGCCGGTGTCGAGCCGCAACGGGCAGCAAAGCGGTGTGGCGCTGACTCCCACGCGCACATCGAGGAAGTCTTCATCGGCAGGGCGACGTTCCCAGATGTTCTCGCGCTTCGCCACCAACAGAGGCAGATCGACGAGATCGGGGTAGAGCCGCGCGGTAGCTTTGCGCTGGCGGTCGGCGATGCCTTCCAGGCGCATCGTTTGCTGGGCAAGGTACCGCTCATATCTTTCACGCTCACCCTTGCGCTTGCCCTTGAGAGACATGCGCTGCTGCGCATTCATCAGCACGCCGGACAACACAGAAATTACCACCATCGCGCCAACGCCCACAAAGAGCAGTGGCGACTTCGGCCCAGAGTAGGCGAACATAAACACGACCGAGCCGAGGCTGCCCACCACGGGAACCACAAATTGCAGCCAGCCAAGCGGCGACTTCTGGACCGCTGGCGCCGCAGGTGGCGCGACAAGCACAATCTCATCATGTGGCAGCGCATCGGGATAGGTGCGCGCGGGACGGTGGAAAATAATTCCATGCATATGCTCGTCACCTATCGCTACGAGTGCTTCGTCGGGTCGTTTCGGGCGGTTACGCATCGCGCCACAACGTTACGAGGTGAGACCGTCCTTGTTCCAGCGCACGCCGATACCGCCGGTCGCCACCGTGGCGGGAACCGAGACGCCGCTCTGAAAGGGGGGCGCCTGAAGCTGCTGGGGGATCTCCATTGGACGCGACATGACATCTTCCAGGCGCAGAAACGCGCCGTCCATGATGCCACAATCTATCAGCGTAGCGTTCGGCTCGAAGGCAGCGCCCTCGAACGGACGCAAGCGCCAGCGCAAGATCAATGCTGCCGCAGGAACCTGGATGGTGGCAGTGGAGGCGTGCGGAGCGCAGAGCGCAATCAGCATCGGAAACAGTTCGCCAATCGGCATATCGCCCGGCAGCTCCATGTCAACGCTCTGTTCCGGGCCGCGCACGGTAAGGAGTACCGTCGTCATCGTTCAACCTTGCTCCACCACGTCTATCTATGACCTATGGACCTACGACCTGCTCATCAAACGCGCGTGACCTCCCCAGGCGGAGGGGCCATAGCCGCCTCCACCAGATGAGGCCAGGCAATGTCAAGAACTTGCCTGTGTTCGCGCAACGACCACATCAAGTGGCGCAAGGGCAGGGACAAACTAGTGACCTGCGTCAGCCTCCTGGATTGCAGTGACTTTACCCTGAGCCCAGCCCCTGTCCCCATTGATATGGTTGACATCTCCCTGAACAGCGCCAGCCAATTGATTGATGTCATCTCTCACAGCGGTGAAGCTTAACTGCCCCACTCCCTGCTTGAGGTTCGTTGTCTCTGTTGCGAGGTTCGCCCTGGCTCTCTCGAGGGTATCCAATTGCCCCTGACGCTCTTTGAAGAGGCTCTGCCATCCCTGCATGCGCTCCCCTAACTGCATCGCGGTGGCGCCTTGCAGGTGAGCACTCATCCCTTCCATGTTCCTGCCAGTCGTGGCATACAGATCATTCATCTGCCCTTCGATCCCCTGAATCTTGGGCAAAATCTCCTCGATCTGGCTGATGGCGTTTTGCAGGGTGTTGATCGCATCTCCCAACCGCGCCTCAAGGTCTTGCAGCGGACGAATCTGGTCGTTCGTTTGAGTCTCGAGGTTTTGCATAAGGCTGAGAAACTCGCCAATGTCTTTGACTAAGATCGGCGCACCCATGAGAAACCCTCCTCGCGTGACGCGCTCATACGCAATGGCG
Organism: Ktedonobacterales bacterium; assembly: GCA_039924685.1. Lineage (GTDB taxonomy): Bacteria > Chloroflexota > Ktedonobacteria > Ktedonobacterales > JADMIN01 > JBDTAI01. The sequence continues at coordinate 446 of JBDTAI010000227.1, read as the reverse complement.
CCATCACAGTAGTGGCCAGCATTGGCGACCCTGCGCCGCCTGGCCGTCGTTCAGCATCTACACCGCCTGTAAAGAAGGCGCCGGGATGGCCACCTGGGATCCACTTCTTCAAAGCACCGGGAAACCCACATCTCCTGAAATGAGCCTTGTGCGGGACAGGCGGCCTCCTACGGCGGCTAGTGTAGCACACAAGCCAGCATCGTGCAACAGCGACGCAAAATACGCCGGGCGTTGTGCCAGACACACAAGCGCAAGTGGTCAACAATCCAAATGAAATGCGGTATCACGCCCTGGATATGCATCGAACGAGTCGCGCACCTTTCCCGGCTTCTGTGTGACTGTTCAAGGGGTGGTAGAAACGAGGGGGCATTGTGCGGCGGCGGGACCAGGGCAAGGTAAGGGTGCGGTGCGTCAGCGGGTTAGGCCAACACCTCCGCGAGGGCGGC
>JBDTAI010000226.1:0-3544 GCA_039924685.1 Ktedonobacterales bacterium | reverse complement strand
GCCCATACGTCCGCTCACAGCAGTGTCAGACCCTGTTGAGCAGGTTGATGGCCCGCAACACGACCTCGCGGGCCTCGGCTGGTGGCTTGTCGGTCATCGCCTCATCCACCTGACACCGCAGCACTTCCATTGCAACGCCATCCAGTGCGGCGCGGGCAGCGAGAATCTGCGTCACCACCTGCTCGCACGATTTGCCGTCGGCGAGCATGCCGATGATACCGCGAATCTGCCCCTCGATGCGACGTAGCCGCATCTGGATGTCGCTATCGGCTTTTTCCGGTAACGTCGCCATATAGTAATCCTCGAAATCCTCGCCTCACGCCCCAAACCACAGCGGGCTAGCCTGCTGTGGTCAGCACGCCGTCAATGTGGCGCTTGAGCACGTCCTGCTTCACCAGACCAACGATGCGGTCCACTTCCTTGCCACCCCTGAAGACGATCAGTGTAGGGATGCCCATGATGCCCAGGCCACCCGGCGTCTGTGGATTGTCGTCGGTGTTCAGTTTGGCGAACGTCATCTTGCCCTGATATTCCTTCGCCAGCTCCTCGAAGGCCGGAGCCATCGCGCGGCATGGCCCACACCACGGCGCCCAGAAATCCACTATCACCGGTTGATCGCCCTTCAGCACATCACCCTCGAACGACTGATCGGACACCTCAATATACACACCAGACATGCTTTGCCTCCTGAGCGTTCTGCGCCCATCTCGACTGCTTGGATTCAAGTGTTGGACTTGGATTCAAGTGTTGGATTCGCGCGCTAGACTCTCTCGAATCGCGCCTTATATCTCACACCGTACCCTACGGGGGTATCGTATAGTACACAGTATAACCCCGCGCTGATGCGAGTGTCAAGGAAGCGGGCGACCGCCACCACAGGATCGGCCTCGCCTCATGGGAAACGCCTAATGCGAGCTAGTCGTGCGCTGGCTCGCGCGCAGCCTCTACCGGCGCTGGTATGCGCGCTGGTTGGCTGGATGGTTGCGTGGGCGTCAATCCACGTCCGGCGTCCGCCCGGAAGAACGCACGGAACAACACGCGGGCGGCGATATCTGGCGCAAAGAGGGCCAGCGGCGATTTCACCAGATGCGCCACAGAGAAGAAGGAGGTATAGGCGTGGTGGTTCGTCACTGCCAGCGCCCGCACGCGGTCTATATACCAGTACATGAAGCGCGCCGCGATGCCCGGCTTGCCACCGATGGTGAGCGGATAGCGGAAGTCTTCGCTGGTCGCCATCAGCCAGGGTAGCGCATTGGCTTTGGCGAGCGCCCGTTGATAGCGGCGGGGCAATCCACTCAGATCGAGCGTGCCATCTGACAGGCGGCGACAGGCGCGCAAATGCTCTGCCAGCAGCGAAGCGCCGATGGCGCCAGTGGTCATGCCCTGGCCATAGATGGGGTTAAACGCGCATACTGCATCGCCCAGCGCCAGAAAGCCCTCCGGCTGGCGTGTGAGGCGTTCATAGTGGCGCAGCCGGTTCTCCATGCGTCGGTAGCCATAGATCGGCGTCAGCGGCTCGGCGGCGGCCAGCAGGTCGTGCAATGTCTGATCTGGCAGGCTCGCCATATAGGCCAGGAAGCCCGCCTCGTCGTTGGGGGGATAGTCCTTCGCCGCCGCGCCGAGTGTCGCCAGCCACTGATTGTCCTCGATCTCATAGAGCACGCCGCCGCGCCCGCCCTGCGCATAGGGACTCTGGATGAGCAGCACATGCCAGTCGGGAGCAGTGTCGGGACGACGATACATACGACTGGCATAGCCCGTGTAGGAGTTTACCACTGTCTCCTGCGGGGGCGCGTAGCCGAGCGCGGCAAGCCACTCAGGCGCCTGTGAGTCGCGTCCGCTGGCGTCCACCACCAGGTCGGCGTAGAGGGAGTGCTGGTCGCTGCTCTGGTCATTGTTCTGGTCGCTGCTCTGGTTTTCGTCGTGGTCGTGGTTTCGGTCGCCGGGTCGTGGGCGCAGTTGCACGCCGATCACCGCACACTGCTCTGGGTCAGTCAGCAGCCCCGTCACGCGGCACGCTTCGAGGAAGGTGACATTGGGCAGCGCGGCCAGCCGCTGATGCAGTGTCCACTCGATCAGGTTGCGGGAGCAGGCGATACCCAGCAGGCCCGATGGATAGGGCGCTATCTTGCCAAAGGCCGTATAGGCATAGGTATCGGCGACCCAGTCGAAGGCGTTGACGCCAGTGGCCAGCAGTTCATCACTGACGCCGGGGAAGAGCGCATTCAACTCGCGCAGGCCGCGCACCAGCAGCACATGCACATGCCGCCCCTGTGGCGCTCCGCTGCGATAGGTTGGCTGTTGCGGGTAGCTGTCGCGGTCAACCACCGTCACCCGCGCAACGTGGCTGGCAAGCGCCCGCGCCGCCACCAGACCGGCGATGCTGCCGCCGATCACCACCGCATGCTGGCCCGCTATGGGCGCCGGTGTTCCATTCGCAGGTTGCTCAGTCGCCATGCCGTCTCCTGTATCATCGCTCGTATCATTGTCGTCGCTCCCGCCCTTACCCATCGTACTTGCTGACTACCACCCGGCGCCAGCGGTTGCGGCGTCGAGCCAGCCCTGGCCCGCATGCGCATACGCCAGAATCGCGCCCTCACGGATGCCGCGTTTGCTGACCCATAGGCGTTGCGCCCCCAGCCGTTCCATCGCCGCCAGCAAGGCCACAGCGCCCGGCGCCAGCAGCCGCGCGCGCGCTTCCTTGATGCGATAGCGTTCGGTCAATTCCTGCGCCGAGGTGTGTTGGAGCAGGGTGAGCAGGTCATCGAGTTGCGTGATGGTGAGGCTGCGCTGCCGACCACTTGCAGTCTTGTCCGTCTTGACTGATTTGACTGGTTTGTCAGCCGCTGGCGGGATGGCGCTACGTTGCGCCGCCGCTGTGTGGGCCACACGGCTGGCCAGAGTTGCCAGGACCGTCGCCGTGCCGCCACAGACAATCACATCCAGCGGCCCGGTGGATGCGCCTGGCGCCGACAGTGGCGGATTGAGCGTCGCCAGTGTCTCGCAGACTGCCCGATAGGCGCGGTTGACCTCGCGGAAGCCGGGCGGGTCGGAAGGCAGCCATGCGCTGCGTATGACCCCGCTACCCAGGGGCAACGACACACGCCAGTCAATGCGCGTTCCCGCGCCAAGAATCAGTTCAAGGCTGCCGCCGCCGAGGTCAATCACACCTTTGCGTCCGGTGAGGTGAGGCGCCGCGCTGGCGCCGCCCCACCAGGCCAGCGCGGCCTCCTGTTCGCCGGTGATCAGTTCCAGCGTCAGGCCAGTTTCCGCCTGCACACGTTGGAGAAAGGCGCTGGCGTTGGCGGCGCGGCGCACACCCTCGGTCGCCAGTCCCAGAATGGTGGTGGCGCCCAGGGAGCGCGCTATGTCAAGCTGCGCATTCACGGCAGCAATCGCCCGTTCAGCGCGTTCCGGTCCAATGGCGCCAATCGCTGTCACATCCGCGCCCAGGCGCACAAGCTCGGCCTGGTTGGCGAGTGTCTTCAGGGGATGGTCGCCGTAGGGCGGCTGCGCGACCACCAGATGGATCGTGTTGCTGCCT
>JBDTAI010000225.1:0-10176 GCA_039924685.1 Ktedonobacterales bacterium | reverse complement strand
GTTACGCATAAATACGTACCGTTGCTTCTGCACTCCCATTTCTCCTTTACTTATTCTAAGCGGATGCCGCCACAGCAGGTATCAGGCATGAAAATATTGCTATGCCAAGACAGCGCAGCGCCTCCAGGGTCCGCAAGATTGGGGTCGTGAATCACATCGCCAACCAGCCGATTGTAGTAGAATGTTGTCGCCAGGTCTTCCGCGATCAACACGGCAGTGAAAATCTGAAGCGGGTATCGCAGGCTCTATTGTTACTCGATTGCGGGGTTGGCGAGGCATGCGCCAGCGAACTGAAGGGATAGACGGCGGCTACTCCGGCGGCTCTCAAGATGCCGGAGTAGCGGCTGCCTCAATCAACAGACGCTTGTGGGCGACACGCCGGTTCAAGCGATTCTGAGGAGATGGGGTAGAGGCGCTGTCAGACACATTCTGCGCGTCTCGCTGCTGTGAGGCCGAGGAATCGGGGTACTCCCGCGACGTGGAGTTACGCCTTCTGGGGCAATCAGCGCTTCTGGCGTGGCGTGTTCTGAGTGACATCCGCCTGCCCTTCCGCCTCGGCGGTGGGATAGACTGGCTTGATGATGTCAGCGGTCGCTATCGCCAGCAACACGACGATAGGCGCGGCAAGCGCCACACTCCCCCACCGCAGCGTGCCGATAGTTCCTGCCGCCGCGCCCAAGACGTAACATGCCCAGATAGACACCAGCGCCAGCAAGCGGTTGAACGATGCCTGGCGGCGCGTGACGACAAGCGCGCGCTTCAGCCGATGAGCGCCGCGCCCACACAGGTGGTCGCCGAACCAGAAGAGCAATTTGACAGACTCAATCGTCACCTCGGTAAGCATGCCAGTTACAAAGGTGGTATGGATGATGCGATTGCCCACGCGCCGCAGCGTCGTGTTTTGCAGTCCCATCGCCAGCGTCAGCAGCGCGGCGAAGAGATAAAATGCGCCATCGGCTGGTCGCCACAGCGTTCCCGGCGGCCAGATGCTGCGGCACACGGCGTAGGCTGCCAGCAGCAGACTTTCCAGTCCCAGGATGACGGCGACCTGTGGGCGCATATGCCTGCGCGCCGCCACTTCGAGTACCGCAGAACCGAGCGCCACACCAATCACGAAGCCGAGAATTGGCGTAAAGCGAAACAGCGCAGTCGCCCAGTTGGGGACGCCCACGGCAAGACCCAGCCTCACACTGTTGCCGCTCATATTCGCCGTGAAGAGGCCATAGAGCGTCAGGAATCCAACGGCGTCTACGAATCCCGCCACCCACGCGACCACAACTCCCAGCCACGCCTGCCTGCGCGCCCGCGACCACTCGCGTCGCTGCTCCCGTTCAGCGGCTGCGTCGGCGCCCCGGCTTGCGTGTATGGAGGATGGGGCTGAGCTTGCACTCTCTGGCATAGGCGCTCCTTATCAGTCATCTGTACAGTGTATCGCAGGTTTGACTTCGCAAAGGCAGGGCCAGAATCCGCCTACCGTATAAATTTCCCGGCTGGTTGCGCATAGTGCGTTCTGTCTGATGTTTACTTGGCGACCTACAGCCAATCGGCAATCGGCAAAACGTGACGGATACCTACCACGAGAAGGGAGAGGCCGATGGTTCAGGGCGGTTTGTCGGCGGTTGCGCGCATTGATGTGTGCGCTGATACCTTCGAGAACGCGCTCGAACAGGCGCGTCCCCGGCTGGTCGCCCTGGGAGCAGAGGACAAACAAGACAGGTCTCCCACAGGAAAGCGCCAACCTGATTGCAAACGCCCTGCAAGCGGTTGGACATCGAGACGAGACGACACCATACGCATCCTTCCTGGCGGCGGCCACAGCCCGCGGAATCAAGATGAAGAGACAGGGATACTCGCGTTTGCGCCGGGCTGTCTGGATATGGTTGCAGACTGGATACTGGCGCGATAGTTGTCAGCTATCTCTCTGGTATTAGATGTGCAACGGTAAAAGATCGAGGTAACACCCGGAACGAACGGGAATACGAGGAGGAGATACATGCATGCGGAAGATCAACGCGTCACTGAACAGGTGATGACCAGGACGTACAAAAGGAGCATGAGACTGTGACTGAGATATCACATGAGGCGCCACAGGAGCGACAGGCTATGGAGGAGCGCGCCGACCGGCAGGAGCCGCTACGTGTCGTCATCACGCGCAAGACGCCGGAGCCACTGGCGCAGACCCTGCGCGACCGCTTCGACGTGACACTGCACGACAGTGTGCAGCCACTGAAGCCTGATGAATTGCGCGATTTCGTCAAGGGGGCGCATGCCATCGTCAGCATCGCCGACGACAAGATCACGTCAGAGGTCTTCGACGCCGCCGGACCGCAGTTGCGCATCGTCGCGCAGTACGCCGTCGGCTACGACAACATTGACCTCGACGTCGCCGTGAAGCGCCATATCTGGGTGACGCACACCCCCGGCGCAGAGAATAGCGCCGTCGGCGAGCTGACGTTTGGCGTGGCGCTCGCGCTGCTACGCGGCATCGTGCTAGGTGACAGGATGGTGAGGTCAGGCCAGTTCCACTTCTGGAATGGCTTTACGCTGGTGGGACCCGAGCTTGATCGCGCCACGTTGGGTATCATCGGGCTGGGCCAGATCGGCTCGACGGTAGCCGAGCGGGCAAAGGGCTTCAACATGCGCGTCATCTACTATGATGTGTTGCGCAAACACAAGCTCGAAGACGCCATCGGCGTCGAGTATGTTGAACTGGAGGAGGTGTTCCGGCAAGCGGATGTGGTGACACTGCATGTGCCGCTCACCCCTGAGACACGCCATCTGGTCAACCGCGAGCGTCTGCTGCTGATGAAGCCATCCGGCTATCTGCTCAACCTGTGTCGTGGGCCAGTAGTGGATGAGACCGCACTGGTGCAGGCGCTCAAATCCCACAAGATTGCGGGTGCGGCGCTGGATGTCTATGAGCATGAGCCGAAGTTGACGCCAGGACTTGCCGCGCTTGAGAACGTGGTGTTGACGCCGCACCTAGGCAGTTCGAGCTGGCCCGCGCGCGAGGCGATGGGGCGTATGGTGGTCAACAGTGTCACCGAGGCGCTCAACGGCATAATCCCCACCAACCGTGTCGAGGGCGCATGAGGGAGGCGCGGGCGGTGGAAGTGCGGAGGTGTAAAAGAGTATAGGTGGAAGGGTACACGCAGACTTTTGGGGATGTGTGTACAATTGAGCATACAGATGCGTCTTTGGGGTATCCAGATTGCCCGGTTGCCCACATGCGAGGCGATGCAGCCCGACTTTTTTCCTCCCCACTGTCTTGCCCCTTTGGAGGTACGCGATGATGCAACCCCAACCGCCGTCTACCACATCCACTACATCCACAATCCCCGCCGCCCAGCCCGCATCCGGCTTCACGCCGCCCGACGCCTATAACGTGACGGCGACCTTTCTAGATCGCTCACTGGCGGCTGGCTGGGGTGAACGTACTGCCATCTACTTCAATAGCGAGCAGTGGACGTATGCGCAACTGGCCGAGGAGATCAATCGCGTGGGCGGTGGGCTGCGCGCGCTGGGTGTGACGATGGAGGAGCGCGTGGCCGTGTTGCTCTACGACTCGCCGCAATTTGCCGGCGTCTTCTTCGGAGCGATGAAGATTGGCGTCGTCGCCGTGCCGATCAACACCCAACTGCGCCCGCAGGATTACCTGTATATGCTCAACGACAGTCGGGCGAGCGCATTGGTAGTCGAGGCCGACCTCTGGGCGCTGCTCGCGCCGATGCGGGAGCAGTTCCCTTTCTTGCGGCAGGTGATCCTTGTGCGTGGAGATGGCGGGTCTGATGTCACGGGAACCATGAGCTATGACGCGCTGGTGGCCGCTGGCTCGTCAACACTTGTCGCAGCTCCTACCACACGTGACGACGCCGCATTCTGGCTCTATAGCTCTGGCAGCACAGGCTTCCCGAAGGGGTGCGTCCACTTGCAGCACGATATGGCGTTCTGCTGTGAGCACTACGCCAGGCCAGTGCTGGGTATTCGCCCCGATGACATCACCTTCTCCGCCGCCAAGCTCTATTTCGCCTATGGACTGGGCAACGGTCTTTACTTCCCAATGGGCGTTGGCGCTAGCGCGATCCACTATCCTGGACGCATGACGGCGGAGGTGGCATTCCGGGTGATTTCCGACCAGCGGCCGACAATCTTCTTTGGCTCGCCGACGCTCTTCGCTGCAATGCTGGCGATGTCCGACACCGCCAGCCGCTTCGATACATCCTCGCTGCGGCTGTGCGTCTCAGCGGGCGAGTCTCTGCCAGCCGACATCTTCAACCGCTGGCGTGACAGGTTCGGCGTCGAGATTCTGGATGGCATCGGCAGCACCGAGATGCTGCATATCTTCATCTCCAACCGTGCTGGTGAGGTGAAGCCGGGCAGCACCGGCAAACCTGTGCCGGGCTATAGCGCGCTGATCGTGGATGAGCAGGGGCAGCCTGTGCCGCAGGGCGAGATCGGCAATCTGTTGGTGGCGGGCGATAGCGCCTGCGCTTTCTACTGGAACAAGCACCAGCGCAGCAGGACCACCTTCCTCGGCCCCTGGACGCAGACCGGCGACAAGTATTATCAGGACCAGGACGGCTACTACTGGTACTGTGGGCGCTCGGACGACATGCTGAAGGTCAGTGGGCAATGGGTCTCGCCCGCCGAAGTGGAGGCGGCGCTAATTGCGCATCCCGCCGTATTGCAGGCAGCGGTGGTGGGCTATGAAGATGGCGAGGGCCTCACCAAGCCCTACGCCTTCATTGTGCTGAAGCAGGGTGAGCAGCCGGGCGACGCGATGGAGGCGGCGTTGAAACAGCATGTGAAGACGACCTTGCTGCCCCATAAATATCCGCGCTGGGTTGAATTCGTCGCCGAGTTGCCAATGACGGCCACCGGCAAAATCCAGCGGTATCGCCTGCGTGAGATTCTGGCCGAACGGAGGCAGACGGCAGGCGGGTGAGTGGAGGCGCTTTACCCTAATCGTGTTTTCATAGCGAACTGCTCTGGTCGTCGGGCGGGAACGCGCCGACTTCCAGACCATCTTTAGGTGGTCGTACAAAGATGAACCACAGGCTCAATCGCTGCCGAATCCACAAAGGTAGGCGTGCGACAAGACCAATGAATCGCCGGTAGGCTGGCATCGCAAGTCCATAGCGGGCGTCTGGCGCGTTCATGCGTCGCAGTAGCTCTCCCACGGCGCCGTCAAAGTAGTTTCCACGCACCTGCTCACTATTGCCAGCGCCATTACTGTTAGCTGCGATTTCGGCCTCGACCCAACGGATACGCGGGCGTCCGCCAGATACGCCTGCAAACTGCTCCTACGAGCCGCCGCACCCTCATGCCTACGATACCATGCCCTTCCTTGCGCCCTTGCCCAGCCCATGTGATATACTAATTATGTAGATAGAGGTGATCTATCTCCAAAAATTGGTCCCGTTTCCCCTGGACAAACCCACAGGATTGGGATATAATTGTGTAGGTGAGTGACATGGAACAACAAGATAAGCCCGAAGATGAGGTCTGGCGGATTACCTACCACTTCGTCTGGGGAGCCATGCGCTCGAAGCCGTGTCTGATCGGCGAGATTGCGGAGCGATTGCAGGCGTTGATCGAAGAGCGCGCTGGTGGGGCGACCTTCGAGCCACTCGCCGTCATCATCATGCCGGATCGTGTGTATCTGGCGGCGGCGGCGCCACCTACACTCGCCCCGCATTCCATCATCTGCCAGGTCAAGGCGTATACCTCGCGGGCGCTGCGTGACGAGTTCCCTGAACTGACACGCACACCCAGCTTGTGGACTCGCGCCTATCTGGTGATGGCGGGTGAGCAGATTGACCCGGAGGAGATATTCCAGCGGTTCGCGGCGGCGCAACCACCGCGCAGGCCGCGTGGGCGTCCTCCCAAGTCAGTCGTTGGCCAGCTCGCAGACGACGCCGCAAACGTATGTGAGGAGCAATCCTCTAACCCGGAGGCGGCCATGGACGTAGATACATCTGTAGATACAGACAGCGCAAAGACAAATTAACACAAACAACCAACCGCAACCATGACGCCAGAAAGAGCAGGTAGCTCAGGATAGGCGCGTCACAGACCAACCGCGCACCACGCGGAATACCTCAACGAGAGGGAGAACGACATAACATGCAAAAGTGCGAACGCTGCGAGACCAACGAGGCGCGGGTCCGTCTGGATTCCGTGGTGAACGGTCGCCGCGAACAACACTATTTCTGCCGCCAGTGCGCTGAAGAGATGCTCGGTGGCCTCAATACATCCGACAGCGCCGAGGCTGGCGAGACATCGCCGTTCGGTGGACTGTTTGGTTCATTCTTTGGCAATGGCAATGCTGGTGGTTTGAGCAGCCTCGAAGGCGCCAACGGCGCATCCCTTGGCTTCAACGCCAGTGGCGTCAGGGGTGGACGCAGCACGGCGACCGCCCAGCGCGAACCCAACAAACATAGCAAGACCCCTGCGCTCGACCAGTTTGGTCGCGATCTGACGGTGGAGGCGCGCGAGGGCAAGCTGGACCCCGCCGCTGGCCGCGAACGCGAGATTCGCCGCGTGTTGACGGTGCTGGGACGTCGCCAGAAGAATAATCCGGTGCTGATCGGTGAGCCAGGCGTCGGCAAGACCGCGATTGTGGAGGGCATCGCCCGCCGCATCGCCGAGGGTAACGTGCTGCCCACCTTGCGCAATGCGCGCATCGTCTCACTGAACATGGGCAGTGTGGTCGCTGGCGCGATGTTCCGTGGCCAGTTCGAGGAGCGTATGAAGCAGGTGCTCGAAGAGGTGCGCGCCAACCCAGAGATCATCCTCTTCATTGACGAGCTTCACACCGTGGTCGGCGCAGGCAACGCCGAAGGATCGGTTGGCGCGGGCGATCTGCTCAAGCCTGCCCTGGCGCGTGGCGAGGTGCGCGTGATCGGCGCGACCACACTCGACGAGTATCGAAAGCATGTCGAGAAGGATGCGGCGCTCGAACGGCGCTTCCAGCCGGTGAAAGTGGGCGAGCCGTCGGTTGAAGAGGCCATCGCCATGCTGCGCACACTACGCGAGAACTATGAGCGCCACCACGGTGTCTCGATCACCGACGAGGCGATTGAGGCTGCTGTCAAGCTCTCGGACCGCTACATCAACGATAGGTTCCTGCCGGACAAGGCGATTGATGTGATGGACGAATCTGCGTCGAGTCTGCGTCTTGAAGCCATCGAGCGTGGATTGCTCGGACCGGAGGCCGTCAGCGTTCTGGAGCAGGAGCTTGCTTCGATCCAGGCCGAGAAAGAAGCCGCCGCGCTCTCTGAAGAGTATGAAAAGGCGGCGAAACTGCGCCAGCGTGAGTTGGCCGCGCAGACAAAACTCGATCAGGCGCGGGCGACGGCGGGCCAGGTGGCGACGCTGCTGGTGACGCCCGATGAGATCGCCAAAGTGGTCGAGAACTGGACCGGCGTACCTGTGACCCAGATGCTTGAGAGCGAGCGCCAGAACCTGCGCCACCTCGAAGGCGATCTGCGTGAGCGGGTGATCGGCCAGGATGAGGCCATCAGCGCGGTGGCGCGGGCGATCCGCCGCTCGCGTGCGGGCCTGAAAGACCCACGACGACCTATCGGGTCGTTCCTCTTCATGGGGCCGACTGGCGTAGGCAAGACGGAACTGGCGAAGGCGCTGGCCGCAACGATCTTCGGCAGCGAGGACGCGCTGATTCGTCTCGATATGTCGGAGTATATGGAGTCGCATACGGTGTCGCGCCTCTTTGGTAGCCCTCCGGGCTACGTGGGGCATGACGAGGGTGGCCAGCTCACCGAGCAGGTTCGCCGCCGCCCGTATAGCGTGGTCCTTTTCGACGAGATCGAGAAGGCGCACCCGGAGGTCTTCAACGCGCTATTGCAGATTCTGGATGATGGCCGCCTGACGGATGGCCAGGGGCGCACTGTGGACTTCAAGAACACGGTGATCATCATGACCAGCAACGTGGCGACCGATGAACTCAAGCGCGGCGCCAACGGCATCGGCTTCATCGCGCCGACGTGGAGCGACGCCGAGGGCCAGCGCGACAGCGAAGAGGCGCGGGCGCGGGCAAAGGCGCTCGAGGGGCTGCGGCGGGCTTTCCGTCCAGAGTTCCTCAACCGCATTGACCAGATCGTGGTCTTCCATGCGCTCGGTCGTGTGGAACTGCGGCGGATTGTGGACCTGCTGCTGGCGCAGTCGCAGATTCGGCTTGCCGAGCAGAGCATCACGCTCGAGTTCGGTGACGACCTGCGCGACTTCCTGATGGCCGAGGGCTTCGACGCCGAGTACGGCGCCCGCCCACTGCGCCGGGCGATCCAGACGCATGTGGATGACGCGCTAGCCGACGCGATTCTGGCCGGCGAGGTTCAGCCGGGCCAGGCGGCGCACATCACCGTAGTGGATGGCAAGGTTGTGGTCGAGGGGCGTGGTGAAGCCCGCCCGACGATCACTCCGCTGCCAACCACCTCAGTGCAGGCCGCGTAAGCTGCTGGCCTTGATGCTCTCGGCATTGAAGTACCGGAGCACGTACCACACAGGGATAGGGACTGACGTCCCGAATCAGAGGGGCATCTTCGGATGCCTCTCTTTTTTGTTCTGACGGCAATAAAACCTATGCTAACTGCCGTTGCGGGGCGGCCCCAGGCGTATGCGCTGACGCATGGCTTCCAGCGGCCACTCGTCGCCACTTTCCACGTTCGCCCACCGGTGCGGTGTCAGGTGTTCTAGCCACCAAGTCACGCCAGCGGCGGCATAGGTCTGAGCGAGCGCCCAGTCTACCTGCGGGTCTGACCCAGAGGAGAGGCCGCTGTGGACCACATCGAACGGTTTGTCAGCCAGGCCAGCGTGGGCACGCTGCTCTTGAACAAAAGAGAGTACTGCCTGCACGTTCTCAGGCGCCATCATCTCAGTGAATGAGAGATCCAGACCGAGCGGGAAGACGCCATCCCAGCGGGCGGCGCGTCGGAACGGCGCTCGGCCTGGCCAGAGACCACCGACCCAGATGGGGATACGTGGCGTCTGTATCGGGCGCGGCAGAAACTGGGCGTTGCGGATGTGGTAATGCGTCCCCTCGTGCTGGAATGGTTCACCGCTCCAGAGGCCAGCGAGAATGTCCAACCCCTCGTCGAGCATGGCGGCGCGCACTCTGGGGTCTGCCTCTTCGCCCAGATCATCGAATTCGGCGGGCCCAGCTCCCAATCCCACGCCAACTATCAATCGTCCCTGCGAGAGGTGATCGAGTGTGATCGTTTCGCGGGCCACCTTCCAGGGACGACGGCGCGCCAGCGGAGTGACCGTCGCTCCCAGACGCAGTCTGCGTGTGCGCAGGGCGATGGCCGCCAGGGCGATCCAGGTGTCGGCGATCGCGATAGGTTTTTCTTGGGTGATGTCGTCCCATAGGAAGATGCCATCCCAACCCGCTTCCTCTGCGTCAGCCGCCATGTTCGCCAGGGTGGTCAGATCAGCGCAAGGACCAAAGGGCGGAAGTGCGATACCAAACTGCATAGCTCACTCCTCAGAATTGCTGAACTTTGCCCGCTGCGACTCCTCCACCAGATCGAGGTATTCTGGATGGTGACGGATATACGCTGCGACGCAGGGACAGAGCGGCGTAGTGTTAGAAGTTGGCTGCGCGCCTCGTCGAGCGCCGTGTGGGCCAGCGTGCTGCCGACGCCGCAACCTTCCAGAGCGGGTGGCACTTCAGTATGGAAGTAGGTGATGACCCCGCCATCCCACCCCTAGGTCAGCACGGTGAGATGTCCCTCCACCTCCGCTTCATAGCGGCTTTCGGCTTCGTTGTTCCTGACGGCAATCTGCTCGTTGGTCTGGCTCAAGTGGCTGCTTTGTGGATGCTCCATTGATTTGACGAGCTAGGCGAAGGGCTGGCCGTAGCGTTCGCTGGATACGACCTCGCCTACTGGCTTGCGCGTCTTGCGACCCGCGCCCACCTGCCGTACGGGATAGCCGAACGGTATGACCGCGAATACGTCGATTTCCGCCGGAATACCCAGCAGTGGGTTGACGGCTTCGAGATGGTGGAAGCCGACCCAATTCGAGCCGACGCCCTGCGACCACGCCGCAAGGATCATATCCTGAATCGCCCGGCTGGCGTCCGAGACGCCGTAGGGACTCTGCGGTTCGATGGCCACCACAATCGCCAGTGGCGCCTGGGCGATATAGGGGCCAGTC
>JBDTAI010000224.1:0-8092 GCA_039924685.1 Ktedonobacterales bacterium | reverse complement strand
TGCTCACCAATGATCCCATCACCTATGCGCTGATCGGTGTGGTGCTGGTCTTTGTCGGAGCGCCCGCGCTGGTGATCTTCGTGGCCAACCGCAATGAGCGCGCACAGGCTCATCGCTCGCCTATCGAGATCGAGGGCCTGGAACAGGCTACGCTTGCCGAACTGGCAGGTGACGGACCAGACGATGACCCCAATGACTCCGACAATGATGACCCACCCGACGAGCCACTGCCGGTTCGCCCACCACAGCGCCCGCATGCCTCTACCACGTTCCCGCGCAACGACAGCGTCCCACCCATGCCACGTGATAGTCTGAACTGACGGGTATACTCTCGGCTGTAAATGGCCGGAGTATGATACCACTATGTGGGGTAAGGCTGAAGCCCATTTTATTCGCCTTCAGAACAGTGACATCTGCTGGGGCGCGTCATCTTCAGGTAACGTATCGGGCGTCAGGCGACCCTCGGCGCGCAGGCGGCGGGCCTCAGCAAGCGCGGCTGGCAGCGCGCGGCGGAAGTCGTCCTGCACTGTCTGGAGCAACTCCTCCTTGTGGAGCGCCGCAGCAGGATTGTACATGGCCACCACGATGCGCCCGCCAACCAATTTGGCTTGCCCGTGTAGCTGGGTGATTTTGGCCCGTGGCAGGAAGCGCGCCAGCGCATAGCGTCCCAATGTGACGATTACCAGTGGGTTGAGCGCGGCCATCTGGCGCGTGAGATAGGGCGCGCAAGCGGCGATCTCATCCAGCGAGAGCGGATGGCTGTCAGGCGGATGATGCATGACGACATTGGTGAGATATATCTCGGCGCGGCTCAATCCGGCCAGCGTGAGCAGGTCATCGAGTAGTGTTCCCGATGGACCTGAGAACGGGCGTCCGCTCCTGTCGTCATAGGCGCTAGGCGCCTCGCCGATCAGCATCACCTCGGCCTGCGGATTGCCGCTACCCGGCACGCCATGCTTCGCCTGCACGTACAGATCGCATCGCTGGCAGGCGCTCACCTCTGTCGCAATCTGTTCCAGCGCATCCAGCGCCCGTTGCCCTTCCTCACTCGCCATGTCTCTTCCTCCTGCTGACAACACTTCGCACATCCACATCCTTCGGTGGATGTCAGCCTCTCACTGCTTCGTAACCAGTACACGGCAATATCATGGCCACGTTGTTTGAGCACTACTGCCCCCTCAGCGCGGAGCAGCATTATACGCTCGTATTCGTGTACCAACCTGTTTCCTCTGCAGTTCTGCATCATTGAGACCATCGCGCTGCCGCTTGAGTTGCAGATGCTCACGCTTCTGAACCGGCTATGCGGGTTCGATTCCCGCCGGGGCCACCACTAACCTTCGCTTGCCTCAACCCTGAACTATTCCGGCTTCT
The DNA here is from genome assembly GCA_039924685.1 of Ktedonobacterales bacterium. Lineage (GTDB taxonomy): Bacteria > Chloroflexota > Ktedonobacteria > Ktedonobacterales > JADMIN01 > JBDTAI01. The sequence goes on along the minus strand of JBDTAI010000224.1, from coordinate 6,721 downwards.
CGCGCATTCCAACCAGCCGTTGTTGGTCGCCAGTTTGCGTCACAACGTGACGTTTGACGCCAACCCTGACGCCGAACTCTCTCATAGACCTTGTCAGGGAGATGAAGTGTGATTGCCTGGGTCGCCATATACTCACGTGGTATTTCACCACAAGGGCCTGCTATTCAATAGTATCACCCATCCTCACCCGGCGCCGCCACCTGCAAGGGTGGTATCAACCTGAGCGGAGATGGGTGCATGTGTGGGGAATATACGTGCGTTGCTGGGCGTCACTCGCCCGCAGCAGGCAGTGGCGCATCAAGGAACGTTGTGAGTATCGGCAGCAGCAGATCGAGGCGCCGTACAATGGTGAAGTGCGTGACGCCGGGCAGGATAGCGAGTTCCGACTTTGGCGTGTAGGTAAACCCGCCGTCCGCCTTGCCGCCGCCGAGCAGCCCGAACATCTCCACCGCATGCGCCGTGCGGACGCTATCGGCGTCACCAATCGCGATCAGCGTCGGCATCGGGAGTTTCGCAACATCCGCCGACCAGTCGTAATCCTGCCCAAGCAGTGTTCTCACACTGACGACGAATGTGGCGAAGTCTTCGGGCTTGGGCGCAGCGCTGGCATACTCTTCATATATCGGTGTGCCTGCCATCACCTCTGGGGTTATCGCCGCCATGCCTCCCAGCACTTCGGGATACCAGCCATTCCGCTGGCACGGCGCGGAGACGAGCACCAGCTTGCGCACAACTTCTGGATGGCGGATGGCGGTTTGCAGCGCGACGCCGCCCCCCAGCGAATAGCCCATCACGTCGACCTGTGTGAGTCCGAGCGAGGCGATCAGCGCGGCGATGTCGTCGGCCATCTGCTCCCAGCGCAACGGGCGATGCGCCAGCGCCGTGTGACCATGCCCCTCCAGCTCCACCGCGATCACCTGTCGGGTCTGGGCAAGCTCTGGCACGAGCGTTCCCATTGCCGCGACCGTCATGAAGCCACCGGGCAACAGCACCAGCGGCATTCCCTCGCCGTGAACCTCGTAATACACGTTGAGGCCGTTGATAGTGGCATACTGGCCCTTGATGACTTTGGATGCAGTGTCGTTCGTCATGTTATTACTCACCTTCACTCTTCGCAGGCTGATAGTGCGGCAGACTATGCGCTGACTATCTGGTAGCGCAGCAGCACGTTGCCGTTGCGGAACGCTCTGGTTTCCAGCAGTTGCAGTTTGGGGGCGTCGTGGATGCCTGCGAGCAGGCGTTTGCCAGCGCCCAGCACGACGGGATTCACCAGGATGCGCAGTTCGTCCACCAGGCCCATCTCGATCAGCGATACCGTCAGGTCGGAGCTGCCAAATATCGCTATGTCCTTGCCAGCCTCCTGTTTCAGTTGCGCGACTGCTGCGGCGACATCCTCTTTGACCAGCCGGGAATTCTCCCAGTCAGCCGCTTCGAGTGTGGTCGAGAATACGACTTTGGGCTTGCTGTTCATAATGCCCGTCACGACGGGATCGTCCTCGGTTGCCATTGGCGTGGGCCAGTAGCTTGCCATTCCCTGATAGGTCACGCGCCCAAAGAACAGCGTGTCTACTTCGCCAAGTTGTTTGACGGCGAACTCGTTGAACTCATCATCCACGTTATGCCAGGAGATGTCCTGGTTCGGCCCCTCGAAGAAGCCGTCCAGAGTGACCAGCATAAACAACATCACTTTTCGCATCGTAGTTGCGCCTTTCTCATGCATAAACTGATCAACCGGCGTTTTCCAAAAACTGGCAACCAACACCAGTTCACCCTGATTGGAAGGATGTATGAACACCTTTCCACAACAGGCGACTATTTCCGGTAAGATGCTGCACAGGCATCCGGCTCGAAAAGGTGCGCGAAGCACCGCGCGAAGCATCGCGAGAAGCACAGTGTACGCACACCAGCCGCAACGGATGTTATACTGCATAGTGCGAGATACCGTGAGCGGACTACTGATGTTTGACGCCTCAAACGGGTAACAGATTGCACGTGCTGGTTCGTGGCCTGAAGGCCGCAGGTCATCCAGCAGGCGAACGACGCAGTACCCGATCACTCTGGTAAATGGCATCAGTCCGCCGTTGGTTGCATGCGTCGGCCTGAAGGCCGCGAGTATCCCACCCTCACGATGATGTGAAACAGAAGAGGCAGGCAGTATCCATGGAGTTCGCCACCCGCGCGATCCACGTCGGTCAGGAAGCTGATCCCAGCACTGGCGCGACCATCACACCGATCTTTCAGACCTCGACTTATACCCAGCAAGGGCTGGGCGACAACAAGGGCTATGAGTATTCGCGCACCGGCAATCCCACGCGCGCCGCGCTCGAAGCTTGCCTGGCGTCGCTGGAAAATGCCCGCTTCGGGCTAGCCTTCGCCAGCGGACTCGCCGCCAGCAGCGCCATTCTGAGCATCCTGCATCCCGGCGACCATGTGATCGCGGGCGACGACCTCTACGGTGGCACATACCGCCTCTTCGAGCGGGTGCTGCGACCGCAGGGGATCACCTGCGACTATGTTGCTGCGCGCGACGTGTCGGCCTATAACGACGCCATTCGCGCCGAGACCAAGCTGATCTGGTTGGAGACACCGACCAATCCACTGTTGACGCTGGTGGATATCGCGGCGGTGGCGAAGATCGCCAACATGCGCGGTGTGACACTGGTGGTGGACAACACCTTCGCCTCACCCTGGTTGCAACAGCCGCTGGAGCTTGGCGCGCACATCGTCGTCCACAGCACGACGAAGTATATCAACGGCCACAGCGATGTCGTCGGCGGCGCCGTGTTGACCTCAGACGAAGACCTGTATACCGCCATCAAGTTCTATCAGAATGCGGCCGGTGGCGTGCCGTCGGCCTTTGATTCGTGGCTGGCGCTGCGCGGCGTCAAGACGCTGGCCGTGCGGATGCGCCAGCACTGTGAGAACGCCGCCAGGATCGCCGCGTACCTGGAACAGCAGCCGCTCGTGCGGCATGTCTACTATCCTGGACTGGCGACACATCCCGATCATGCGCTAGCCGAGCGACAGATGCGCCTGCCCGGCGGCATGGTCTCGTTCGACTTCGATGGCGACCGCGACGATGTGGATACCTTTGTGCGCCATCTGCGCGTGTTTGCGCTGGCCGAGAGCCTGGGCGGCGTTGAATCGCTCTGCTGCCATCCCGCCAGCATGACACATGGCTCGATCCCGCGTGAGGAGCGCGAACGTCGAGGTGTCACCGAGACGTTGCTGCGCCTATCTGTGGGCATCGAGGACGCCGACGATCTGATCACCGATCTCGATCAGGCGCTGGCCGTCGTGGCTTCACAGCGCAAGGCGACCGCGCATCTGGCCAATGGCAATACCAACAGCCACAGCGCGCACGCCAACGGGGCCGCTAACGGCGCATCAAAAACCAATCGGGCTAACGGCGCCAAAACAGCTGTGAAGGCGAAATAGCCATCTGGCCAGCGGCTTCAGCCGCGCCTGGGAGCCGGTGGCCAGGGAGCTTGCCGGTGCGGGCTGGAGATGGTTCCTGGCGCCGAAATGCTTCACGGGCTGTGCATATCGGCATGCTGGTTGCGGGCAGTGTGCGCCCACTGTGTTAAAATACAAGATGGTATTGCGGCGTCCTGGCGTTCGGCCACTGTTTACACCATGTTTGTGCTCTGCCCGTACCTGTTGTGTGCCGATGGAGAGGAGGGGATCGTATGCTCCACTACAAGGCGTTCACCAGCGCCGATTGCAACGACGACATCGCCGCATTCGAGCGGTTGGTGAACCAGTGGATGGAGCAGGAGCGCCCCTATGTGCATACGATGACGCAGTCGTCCTTCGGCGCGCATGTGGTGATAAGTTTCCTCTATGAAACCGACGCTGATGCCGAGCGAGAGGCGCATGTGGCCGTCGCCACTGCCACGCCCGAACCCTTCGAGGAGGCGCTGCGTGAGGCTGACCTCGATCCTGCCGACCGGCTGCTGGTCACGCTGTTACCACATGCGGAGCTACCCTACTGATGTCTCATTCGTCTCATTCGCTACACGCCGCCCACATTCCGCGCGCCCGTCGCGCCGCTGCCCAATCGCCACACCGCACCGCCACGCGGGTTGTCTATCCCGACTATCCTTACGTGGTGTATAGCACACCAGAGGGTGAGGTTGGCGAGCGCCAATCGCTCCGCGCCGTGGACTATACGGGGGCGCCGCTCGATGTGCGTGAACTGATCCCGCTGCCGGATGGCACGACGCTCTCGATGATGCCCCAGCGCCTTGCCGTTGGCCTCGCTACGGATGGCGAACGGCTTGTCGTGTCGCAGCACGCCGGATGGGCGCTGGCCGCGCTGCTGCCCATCGGCTACACGCGCACGCAGCTTCCGGCGTATGAGAATGTCCCCGATACTGAGCCGCTGCCGTTCTTCGGCTATACCGCCATTGCTGGCTGGCGCGGACGGCTCTATGTGGCGGCAGTCGCTACTGATGCGCCCGACCGATGGCTGCCGGACGCCTATGATGGGCGGAAGCTGGAGCGGCTGGTGCGCGAGCGCTTGGCGGAAGAGCCGGAGAATCGCATGCTGGCGCATCACGCCCACTGCGCGCTCGACTATCGCTGCCCCACCGCGAGCAATCTCTTCTTCCGCCGCTGGGAGGGCGCCGTCGCCGTCTCGCCGGGATGCAACGCGCGCTGCATCGGCTGCATCTCGAAGCAGGATGAGGAGAACCTTGTCTCGCCGCAGGATCGCCTGCTCTTTGTGCCAACTGCGGATGAGGTGGTGGCCGTCGGCGTGGCCCATCTCGAACAAGCGCCCGATGCGATCTATAGCTTCGGGCAGGGCTGCGAGGGTGAGCCACTGCTGCAAGCGCGCCTGATCGAGAAGGCGCTGCGGGGCATTCGTGAGCGGACTGACCAGGGAACGCTCAACATCAACACCAATGGCAGCAATCCTCTGGCGCTGCAACGCCTCTATGCCGCCGGGCTCGACAGCATCCGTGTCAGCACGATCTCGGCGCGACGGGCGACCTACGACGCCTACTACCGCCCACTTGGCTACACCTTCGAGCATGTCAAGCGGTCGCTGGCGTTGGCGCGTGAGGCGGGTGTGTATAGCGCGATCAACCTGCTCTGCTTCCCTGGCCTGATTGACGCCGAGGATGAGATCGCGGCGCTGGTAGACTTTCTGCGTGAGACAGGAACACAACTCGTGCAGTTGCGCAACCTCAACATTGATCCCGAAGTGCTGCTGCCCCGCATCCCCAAGCCTGAAGGGCGCCCGCTCGGCATCCCTGCGCTGATCGCGACGCTGCGCCGCGAGGTTCCCGACGTGGAGATCGGCAACTTCAGTCGCCCGGTGGGCAAGCGCGTGGTGATGAGGGCCGCTCTCGGCGGCGAGGCGCCGGAGCACGGTACGGATCGGGACTAAAACCCGTTATGCCTATTGTGCTAACAGACGATGCGCCGCAGCCAGCACAGGCGCAATCCCCAGTTCGGTGAGGCAGGGTCGGGGTGGGCAACCCTGCGGCGTCCCCAACGAGTGGCCGCGATAGAAGCACGGGCTGCATGCCAGATCGTCCCGCCGCACGACGATCACCTGCTCAGGCGCATCCGGCGCGTAGGGTCCCCAGGCGCAATGGTTCGAGGGGCCGAAGATCGCGACGACGGGGATACCGACGGCGGTGGCAAGGTGCATCGGCAGCGAGTCGTTGCCAATGAAGAGATCGCATGCCGCCAGACGATCCGCCAGTTCGCGAGGCGCCGTCTCGCCTGCCAGTGGCGTCATCCAGGTAGGGTAGCCCAACATTCCAAGCAGCCGCGTTTGTAATAGCTCTTCCTCCGGCCCACCTGCCAGCGTGAAGACAGCGCCTGTCTCATTGTGCAGCGTCCGTGCCAGCGCCGCATAGTGTTCCAGTGGCCAGCGCCGCGCCAGACTATACGCGCCTCCACCGGCATGCAGGGCAATGTGGGGAGGGCTGCCCGCAGCCGTGGGCGTTTGCGGAGTTATGCGCCAGCCGAGGTCGGCGAGGTCGATGCGGCGATCAGCGGGGGTAATGGCGGGTGCATCCAGGGCGGCGGCGAGGGCCAGCGCATACTCCGCCTCGTGCAGCGCGCCGAAACCGGCATCAGGGACCCGCACGTTGAGCAGTTCGAGGTCGGCGCCGTGGCCGTTATCAAGCCCAACCCGCCAGCGCGAACCGACGACGGACAGCAGCATGTGATACTTCAGGCGGCCAAAGGGCAGTGTCAGATGCTGCATCAGCAGCGTGGCATCGTAGCGCGTGTGGCGCAATCCTGCCGCGAAGGGCGCCAGCGTCAATAGGCGATCTGGTCGGCGCAGGATGTCGGTCGGGTAGTCGAAGGCGTACTTTTCCAGCGGGATCACAGCGTCGAGCAGCGGCGAATCTCGCAGCAGATGCGCTGAGGATTGGGTCGTCAGCAGATCAATGCGCGCAGCGGGATAACGGCGACGCAGGGCGCGCAGAGCAGGCGTCGCCAGTAGCAGATCGCCCAGCGAGGCCAGCCGGACGAGCAGGATGCGCGCATCATCCGGCAAGGCGACCAGTGTTCGCTGCTCCTCGTCGCCGTAGTTAACGCTGGGTTGCGGCAGTGACATGTGAACCTGATTTCCCGGCGCTCTCTGTATGCTCATCATACGCAGCGCGCTCGGTACTTGCGTATGGCGCAGCGATGGCGCCTGGCGTGGCGCGATCAATAGCGCGATCAGGGCGCCATCCATTGCGGGCTAGCTGGC
>JBDTAI010000223.1:0-3583 GCA_039924685.1 Ktedonobacterales bacterium | reverse complement strand
TTGTTATGCTTAAGTCGGTGTGCTGGGGACGATCTCATAGAAGGTGACACCGGTTCCCTCGGCGCCCGTTGCAGCGCCGCCACCGCCATGCGCGTGACCAGCGCTAAATTGCGGGCTGCTGGCCCATCGCTCGAAGTCCGCGCGGCTATCCCAGCGGGTTAGCACAATGTAGGCGCCTGGCTCTGCGCCATTACGTAGCACTTCCATCCCGCGAAAGCCCGGCATCTGGTCCACCTGGCCTGCGCGCTTCGACCAGCTCGCCTCGAAGCCTGCGATGGCCTGCTCCGGCACGCGCACAGAAAACATACTGACGATCATGGGAACGCTTGCTCCTTTGCGCTTGTTTCGTGTTACTACCGTTTGTGAAGCCACTTACAACTTTAGCGCCTGGGCAGGTGTGATCGCCAGTGGGCCGCAGTGCAACCGTTGCGGCTGGCTTACACCCAATCCAGAGAACGCCCGATCAACAGTTCGCTCATACGGGCATGATGCGTGTTTTTCATCGGGATCAACCGTGTAGCGAATCCATGACGAGCGGCAAGGCTGCGGACTTCCTCGCTATCCTCATACGTCATCAGCACATCGCCGCGCAGTTGGCTGGCCAGCGCAAACAAACGCTCGTGGTCAAGCTCGAAGTGCGTATAGAGGCGACTTCCTGCGCGCTTGCCCTGCTGACCAGCCGTATAGGGCGGATCGAGGAAAAATACGGCATCAGGATCGTCGCCATACTTCTCTATTACCTGCAAACCATCGCCTGCCTGAAACAGGATGCGTTCGTTGAGGGTGGTGATATGGCGAATGCGCCGCGCTAGCGTAGCGGGATACCAGCGCGAACGAATACCGCGCCCATTCTCGCCCTGCTTGAGTCTGCCAGCGCCAGGCGCCAGAATCCCGCCTCGATTGACGCGATTGCGCACAATCGTCTGAAATGCCTGCTCCCGTATTGATTGTGGCTCCGCAGCCAGCAACGCATCTACCTGCTCAGGTGTCAGTTCAAAGGTTAGCATGCGCCGCGCCAGCCACTCGCTATCCAGTTCAGCGAGGCATGCTTGCCAGACAGCGGCGACATCGTTATCTAGTTCAACCATGACAACCTGTTGCGCCAACCGCTCGGAGGCGACGGTCAGGCCGATGATACCACCACCGGCAAACGGTTCGATGAATTGGGTGGGATGCAGCGGTCGCAAGCCATAACGACGCCGTATAGCTGGTGAAAGCCATTGCCGGATACGTGGCGCCAGCCACGTTTTGCCACCCGGATAGCGAAACGGGCTGAGTTGTGGCACAGTGGCCACATTCACGATACCGTTGACAGGAACAACATCAGGCAATAGCTCACCGCTAAAGAGCGTTGCCTGAATCACTTCTGGTGCCTGTGCCATGCGATTTCTCCCTGGCCAGCGCCTAACACGTCTCTTCCGAATCATGGAGCGATGCTGTGTCAGGCGTTGAACCTTCGCCCTCTCCACTGCTCAATGCATTATCGAGGCGCTCCTGAAGATAGTCAAGGAAATCCTGCTCATCACCTGCTTCCGACTGGGTAATCTTCGCCAATGCGCCATCAAAGCGAGTATAGACGGTTCGCGCCAATGTCAGCCGCCGTTGGTTCGTTGCCATGTCATGCTGCAAATCATAGATGAGCCAGGCAAGGTCCGCTTCATCTTTACTCACTTCATCCAACGAGGGCAGCGTTGCATAAAACTGGCTATCCACGGCGACTGCCATCTTGCGTCCCCACGTATGCAGTATGCCACCTTTGTAGATGAGTTGCGGGGCAAGCCGTTTGCGTGATGACGAGAGATAGTCGGGACGCGGATAATTCTCATGGCCGCGCCAGTCCATAGCAGAATGCTGCTCCGGCTGCTGCATATAATAGGTGAAGGGCGTGCTGACTGTTCCCGAAATATACACCGCTTGAACTTCCACAGAGCCATAGCCGGTCAGTCGGCCTGCATCGTCATACGAAACAAGCACGAGATCAATGTTACCTGCCGACTTGCCATACCTGTCTTTCAGCCGCACCTCCATCAGCGAGGTGAATTGTGCATCCGGCGGAAAGAAGAATGCCGCCGCATGCTCTAAAATGTACCAATCCTGGCGGAAGCGCACAGGGCAGGTAATCGTCGCTGTCTGGCTTGCATCGAATACACTGCACACGCCGATGGGATTCTTGGCCCGGCTTTTCGTGCAATTGGGTACTTTGTTGTTGTATGGACAGAGTTTGAGACGACGATGGCGCTGCGCCTCGGCGGTGAAGCTGTCAATCGGGTAGCCAAACACTTCGGCCAGCGGTTGTTTTGGCAGGTGCAGCGCATCTTCTTCCATCTGTCCCTCTTTGCAAAACACTCCCTAATCGACTGCTATGACAGCCGGGCGTCGGCGTCGCTGGTGGTGACGCGCTCACCGCGCTGGTTGGCGATCCACAGGTCCACATGGCGTAGCCCCTGCTCGTTGGCGCCCAGCACACCCTGGCAACTGATCGTGTCGCCCGGTCGCACCATCCCCTGGAAACGCACCCGCAGCCGCTCGACAAAGGCGCCCGGCGTGGCGAGTGATGCAAGCCAGTCCGTCAGCGTCTGGCCGAGGAACGCCATACTCAGCATGCCATGCGCGATGGTTCCATCCAGCCCAACGGCGCGCGCCGCCGCTGGATCGAGGTGGATCGGGTTGTGGTCGCCGCTCACATCGGCATAGGCGTTGATCTGCTCCTGGGTGACGTGCTTGGTGAGCGTGGGGATCGCCATGCCCTCTGGTGTGGCGCTCGCTGGTTTAGCCGCCGATGCTGCGGATCCAGCCGCCCCCTCGCCCGGCGCCTGATCGCGCACAATGATCACCGATTTGCCAGTGACAACGCGCTCACCATCAGCTGTATCGCAGAGCTGCTCCAGCGTCAGGATCGCCATGCCGCCCGCGCGGGCCGATTGGCGCAGCGCCGCCACCCGATAGCGCGCCGTGACCGTCTCGCCCACCAGCAGCGGGCGCATATAGCTATACTCCTGCTCACCGTGCAACACCTGGCTGCGCGCCGGATCGAGACCCACATCCGCGAACTGCACATGGAACCGTGTCACAAACGTGGGCGGCGCGGGAATGTTGGCGAACCCTGCCGCTTGCGCCGCCGCCAGATCGCGGTAAATGGGGTTGAGGTCGCCGATGGCATCGGAAAATGCGCGCACATCGTCGGCGCGTATCTCGCCCATCACGGGCGGCGTCTCAAAACCGACAAGGGATTGATCGAGCGGCATAAGGTTCACCTCCTGCTGGGGATAGAGAGGCATGTATGGTGACGTGTTCATCACCGGCATTACCTGACGGGCAGGCACAGATTACACGAAGATGTGGACGACACGACAGGTAACGCCTGGCAGCGCTTCGAGGCCATCCAGCGTGTCGTGACGGGCGCCTGCGAACACAGAACCCAGACGCCCCTCTTGTAGTGGTCCTAGCGGCGGCTGCGTTGCGCTGTCGCTGTAGTGGAGTGGCGGGCGCGATGAGTCATCGCCTGCTGGCGTTGTGGCGTGCGAACGGCGCGCTCGGCTGGGGTGGAACGCCCAGACCCTGCCTCGATGCGTTGCGGAGCGGG
>JBDTAI010000222.1:0-5279 GCA_039924685.1 Ktedonobacterales bacterium | reverse complement strand
GGTTCCTGTTGCGCGCACGACGGCGGAACTGCTGGCGGCGTGGATGCTGCGTGAACTACGTGAAGAGTTGCCGCAGGTGATGACGGTGCGGCTCTACGAGACGCCGACCTCCTATGCCGAGGTGACGGCGGCTGACCTGCAAGTTGATACTCCCCATGAGCGATAGGACGCAGGGCATACATGACACGGAGACACGGACGTTTCCGGTGGTCGAGATCTTTGGGCCAGTGTTGCAGGGCGAGGGACGCATGATCGGTGTGCAGACGCTGTTTGTGAGGTTCGGCTACTGCGACTTTCGTTGCACTTGGTGTGACAGTCTCTATGCAGTGACGCCAGACGTGGTGCAGGCACAGGCCGAGCGGCTGAACGAAGAGGAGATTCGGGAACGACTGCGGGCGTTGAGCGCGCACACGCCCTGGGTGACGCTTTCGGGTGGTAATCCGGCGCTGCACGATCTGGGCGCGCTGGTGGCGGGGCTGCACGCCGAGAGGAGGCGCGTGGCAGTGGAGACGCAGGGGACGGTCTTTCGTCCCTGGCTGCGCGAGTGCGCTGTGGTGACGGTCTCGCCCAAGCCGCCAAGCTCCGGCATGACGACGAACTATACGCAGCTCGGCATGTTCGCCGCGCTCCCCACTGCTAACCTCAAAGTGGTAGTCTTTGACGACGCCGACTATGCGTATGCGCGGGACATCCACCGCCGCTATCCCGCTGTCCCCTTCTATGTGCAGGTGGGCAACCGTGTTGGTGAAGATGATACGGCTGCGCTGCTGGCGAAGCTGGACTGGCTCAGCACGCGGGCGCTGGGCGATGCCGAAATGGCGGACGCGGTGGTGTTGCCCCAACTGCATGTGCTGCTCTACGGCAACCGGCGTGGGGTGTGATGGGCGCATCACCGTTCGCCGCGCCCGGCAGGGGTGAGGCTGCTGGTGTGGATGGCGAGAACTTCGCCGGGATCGGGCGTGATGAGCGCCTCGATGCGTGTGAGCCACTTCACCCACTGGAAGCCGCGCCTGCCTGGCGCGACCAGCCGCGCGGGGGCGCCGTGATCGTGGATGAGCGGTTGGCCTTCCACTAGAGATGCCAGCAGCGCAGTGTTGGCCTCAGCGATGGGCAGGCTCCAGCGATAGCCGGTGATGGAGACGAAGCGCACATAGGTGGCGTCGGGATGGGGATGCGCCGCCGCCAGCAATGCGCCGATGCGGGCGCCCTGCCAGGTTTGCAGGCTGTAGAAGCCGCTGGTGCAGTCAAGAATGGCGTCGAGGGAATCGTCATGCGTCAGCAGATCGGCATAGGTGAGGGAGTAGGGGTGGTCGACAGCGCCCGCAATGGCCAGGCGCCAGCTATCCAGCGGGATGGGCAGGGGTGAATCGGCGACCCAACTGGTGCTGAAGAAGGCGTTGCCGGTATGGTCGCCTGCGTCGCGTGAGCCGGTGAACCGCTCCTGCGTGCCGGGAAGTCGGAACGCCTGAGTGGCAAGTTGCTGGGCGGGCCAGAGCAGGGCGCCGCCCACTGCGAGTGCGCCGAAACGTAGCACCTGCCGCCGCCCACGCACATCACGCGCCCGCAAGGGTTTGGCGCGGGCCAGCAGATGCAGCGCCACCAGTGCAGTCAATGCGAAGCCCAGCGCGATATGCCAGCCCAGCAGGTTGAAGTAGAGCGGCGGTATGTCGCCTCCAATGACCCACCAGACGCCCGATCCCAGCGCCAGCAGCACTATCAGGGTGACAAGCGCGCCCAGCAGGGTGCGGCGATCCCACAGGCGCGGACGCAGCAGGCGGGGGAGGGTGCGGCGCAGCTTGCCCCAGAGCAGCGCCAGCAGCCAGAAGCCGACGGCGCCATGTAACGCAAAGATCAGCCAGTCGTTGGGCTGGCCGCTGATGAGGCTGATCAGTCCGGTGACGAAGCCAAGTCCTACCACCAGCGCCAGGCTCCAGTCGGTCAGACGCGGGAAGGGATCGGGGAGGCGACGGCGCCTGCGTTGCGGAGGCGTTGCCCCATGAACATGGAATGCTGTAGTGGATATAGGTGGAATTGTCATGCCACATTCACTATCTGCGACTATCTGCGACTATCTGCGACTATCCGCGTCAGATCCTGTGCGCTTCGATGCGTCTCACTCATCTACTACTACTACGCCTACTACGCCAATCGTAACACACGGCATCGAATATGAGGTTGACCTCAGATTTTGTTAGCGCGCTATGGGGCCAATGCGTCGCCAGTATCGTAAGCTTCTCTAGGGATGTTTTTTTACGCAGACGTGAAACAAAACAGGATGCTCTCCGCTCGATAAAGGTATGCGCTGTGAGAACGAACAGTGTGAGGCTCCGGCGGATTGGAGCGGATTTGGAGCAATGGAGCTTCGGGTGATGCTGTGTTGAATAGCCAGATGATAGGCAGATGATGGCCGGATGATAGTTGATATGCGGAGACGATGGCGGGTAGGGAGGAGCGCGTGGTAGGTCAAGCGGCGAATACGAGGAATACACTGAATACGGCGCTGTCGGTGACAGGGGACGGTGTGGTTGCGCAGGAGGAACAGGAATCCCAGAAGCCGCTGTTGCGCGGCTATCTGCATGCCGGAGCGGCGGTGGCTGCGCTGGTCGCTACGGTGGCGCTGGCGATACTAAGCGCGGGGGATCGCCCCAAGCAGATCTCGCTGCTGGTGTATGGCGCTAGCTCGATTCTGCTGTTTGGCTGGAGCGCATTCTATCATCTTGGCCACTGGTCGCCCCGGGTGCGGGCGGCGTTTCGGCGGGTAGATCATGCCAATATCTTTGTGCTGATCGCGGGGACGTATACGCCGATGGCGTTCAATCTGCTGACGGGATGGCCACGTATTCTGCTGCTGGCGACGATCTGGGGACTGGCGGCGCTGGGTATGGCGGCGGCGGCTCCCGCGCTACGCATCCCTCGACAGGTGCTGGCGGGGCTGTATGTGGCGATGGGCTGGGTGGCGGTGGCGTTCATTCCGCAGATTGTCGCGGCGGTGGGCGTGGGTGCGGTGTTGTTGCTGGCGCTGGGCGGCATGTTATATACGGTTGGGGCGCTGGCCTACGCTTTCCGCTGGCCCAACATCTGGCCGCGTGTCTTTGGCTATCATGAGGTATTTCATCTGGCGACGATCCTGGCCGCTGGCGCCTTCTTCGTGTTCATGCTGACACAGGTGTTGCCTTTCGTCCGCCGCTGATCGCGCGCCACTATTCCCTCGCCCCCTTGGCCTCACGCCAGGAGAGCGCCAGGCGGGGGCGGCGACCGATGCGGAGGAGCATCAGACCTACGAGCAAGCCCAATGCCAGCGCGATCAGCATTGCCAGGATGGAGGGGCCAAACGGCGGCTTGATGGTCATGAGGAAGACGATGCCCAGCAGCACGGCGACATAGACGGTGAGCGCCATGCCGAGCAGTGGATCATGGATGCGCACCGATAGCTCGGCGGGTATCGCGCCATCGTCAGCCTTCTTCGCGTATGCAGAGATTGCCTTGATACGCGGGTCGATCACAAACGCGCCGAATGGGGCAAGCAGCAGGAAGCTGACCGTGGCGACATCAATCCAGGCGACAAATAGTCCCCACGCGAGGTAGGCCATGTAGAGTCCGGCGAGCGCCAGGAAGGGCAACGCGCCGACGACCATATTGCCTGATGGACCAAAGAGGCTGGCAAGGGCGCGTACCTGCTCGACCCGTTGCGCCCGCTGCACGCCGACTAGCGCAAAGAGCCAGATACCCAGGCCAATGAAGACGGCGATGGCGCCGCTCACATGCACAAACAACACAAGGGTGTAGAGGTAATAAGGGTTGATGCTCATGACGCGCTCCGTTCAATCTCCCGTTCAATGCGGTGCTTACAGTTCAGTTGCCCGTGCTTGTTGATTTTCTTCATCATCGGGGCGTAGGCCGCGCAGGAAAATGGCGACGATGGTAGCAATATGTTCATCGTCGGTCGGGCCATCGGCCTGCAACCTGGGGAGAAAGAGCCGCCCAGCGAGTTGGGGCAGCAGCATGCCGATGAAGGCGCGCGCGCTGGACCGTGTGTCATGCGGACGCAGACGTCCCAATGTCACTTGATGGACTAGATAATTCTGGATGACACCAAGCACACGTCCGATGACCATACTGCCAACCAGATCGGCGATCTCCGCCCGGCGCACCACTTCGGGAGCGATGAGGCGCAGGATGCGTTGCGCGCCAGGATAATCCGCTGCCGCAAGGAAGGAGCGTGCGATGAGTGACAGCGCCTCTGCGGGTGCGCGGGCGAACAGTGGCTCTGGGTCGAGCGCGAGTTGCACGATGGGCAGGCGGTCCAACACGGCCTGAAAGAGCGCCTCCTTTGTCGGGAAGTACCAATAGATCAGCGTTTGTGACTGGAGGCGTGCGCGTTGGGCGATGCGCTTGATGGTGGCGCCGCGATAGCCCTCGGCGGCGAATTCCTCGAAGGCGGCGTCGAGAATCTGGCGCCGCCGATCACTGGCGCCGTCGTCTGGGCTGTCATCAGGGACATGCGCTGTGCCTGATGCGATATGTTCGTCGCTTATATGCTCCACCTGCTTTTGCCTCACCTGCTTGGTAGCGTCTCACTTGATCATGCGATCAAGTGAGAGGATAGACCTGATTGATCGATCAGTCAAGAGGCAGGCGCTTTATCGGATGAGGCGGAAAAGTTGGCGTATCATTTTGCGGTATTGTTGCGATAGAGGTATGCTGGATGTTCATTTGGGGAACACAAAGTGGACAATAGCGGCAGGCAATAGCAGACTAGAGGCAAAGTGAGCGATGGCGATCATGATGGAGCGGGCGTCACTGGATAGGGCGCTGGCAGAGGAGCGGGCGCGGCTTGTCGCATTGTGTACGCGGCTCACCGGGAACGCGGACGCCGCCGACGATCTGGCGCAGGAGACGCTGGTGGAGGCATGGCGCTCGCTCACGCGTCTGCGCGATGCGGATGGGCTGGGGCCGTGGCTTTCGGCGATTGCGCGTAACGTCTGTTTGCGCTGGCAGCGCGCGCATGGACGCGATCTCGCACATCGCGCGACGCTACCCTCATTAGATCATGGTGATGAAGCCGACGCTATGCTGACACTTGACGACCTGGCAGTTGGCGCCGACGATGGGGCTGATTTCACGCTGGCGCTGGAGCGTTATGAGCTGGCGACGTTGCTGGATCGCGCGCTGGGGCTGCTGCCGACTGAGACACGCGCGGCGCTGGTGGCGAGCTATGTGGATGAATTGCCGCAGGCCGAGGTGGCGGCGCGGCTGGGGGTGAGCGAAGGGGCGCTGCG
>JBDTAI010000221.1:0-5478 GCA_039924685.1 Ktedonobacterales bacterium | reverse complement strand
GATCAGCGCCTCGATGGTGATGCGTCCGACCGGCAGTCCCACGTTCATCTCGATCTGCGTCAGCAGACGATCCACGAACAGCACATCGGCAGGCGTGTTGACCTTGGGGATCACGATACTATCGAGGACTTGGCCCGCCGCCTCCACCACATCGATGATGTCGCGGTAGCAGAACGGCGTATGTAGGCCATTGGGGCGAAAAGCGCGCAGCTTGTCGCCGAACGCCAGTGAGGTGAGCGCCGCGATCACCGTTTGCCGCGCAGCTACTTTCTGCGAGATGGCGCAGGCGTCCTCCAGGTCGAAGATTACCTCATCGGCATCAAGGGACGCCGCTTTGGTCATCATCTTTAGCGAGTGGCCAGGACAGGTCAGCTCCGACCGCCGGATCGGCGACTCTGTACCAGCACTGATTTGTCGCTCTGGCGCAACTGTGCGCGGCTCTTCACCCATATGCTCCTGCTCCCTGCATCATATTTTGGACTATTGGGCAGCGTCGACGAATGCCTGTCGTGTGGACGACGCTAACGCCGATGCTCCCAGTGTACCGCACGGCGTAGGGCAGTGGCGGAATACCCGAAACACTATGCAACACGCGGCGAATGGCGGGACGTGAATAGCGCATAGAGCAGCGGATACAGGATACCTAACAGCGCGATCACGCCGAAGCCGATGGCAAGGATGTGGTAGCTTGTTAGTGGGCCGTAGCAGGTATAGTAGTTGACGCTGGTTTGAGGCGCGCCACCCGTCGAGGCGCCGGATTGCACGACGCCACCCGCCGCGTCGCATGCCCAGGGCGCGCTTGTCACATCCCACAGCAGGATCAGCGCGGGGAAGGCGCCGAAACCCACCAGCGCCGCCCACCACTCTCGCCCGCGCAGGCGGATCACGCCGATGATCAGCAGCACCAGCCCGGCGGCCAGCAGGAAAATGCCGATGCTCAGGATGGCGATGAATCCCACACCGAACAACGCGCCGACAAGCAGCCAATAGAGTATTCGTAGCGTGGACATCACATATGCGCCCTTCTCTTGCCCGCGCGAGCCGCGCCGAGCGTCCAGGCAGATAGACACGCGATCACCTCTGCCACATACACAATATACTAACCTGTTAGAGACATCTGGCGCATGCGGTGAACGCCGTATTGTACGGCCAGCCGAACACCTGAGCGACGCAGCGAAGCCAGCATGGGGTTAACGGGAAAGAAGGTGTGTATGTCAGACAATACAGACGAGGCGCTACGGCTCGCCAGCGATCCCGCCACGCCCGCCAAGGAACTGGAACGGCTGCGCTGGACCACGGATGATGTGCGGGTGGCGCTGGCGGCCAACCCCAACACACCACTGGAAACCTTGCTCACGTTGATCATCGGTCATCCCCGGCAGTTGCTCGCCAATCCCGCGCTGCCCTTGCTGCTGCTGGAACACCCGCGGCTGTTCGACGAGTTGGACGCCGATCAACTACTCGCGCTGCTGCGTTGCGAGGACTGTCCAGCAGCAGTGTTCTCCACTAGTGAAGCGAATAGCTCACTCCGCGTGTACAACATAGCTTGTCAGCATATATGGCTTGCAGGCGAGGCGGGCGCCGACTGGCAGGCGCGGGCCGAGGAGCAGTTGGTGAAGCGCATCGTGTTCACCCAGCGGTTTCCGATCACGCTGCCTGGCAAGGCGATTCCTGATTGGGTATTTGATCTTGCCAGTAGATGCGAATCGTTGCCGGTGCGTGAGGGTGTGGCGAACCATCCAGATACACCAGTAGCGTTGTTGGCATATTTGGCGCAGCATGATAGCCACACGTCTGATGGGCGGCGCTACAAACCTGATGTGCGCGTGGCGGTGGCTAGGCATTCACGCACGCCGCATGAAACACTATTGCAACTGGCGGACGATCCAGAGCCACGAGTGCGCAGTAGCCTCGCGCGCAACCCCGCACTGACGGAAGACCTCTGGCTGTTGCTGCTGGAAGATGTGCAGGTAGAGGTGCGCTACGCCGCGCTGGCGCATCCCTTCACGCCCCCTGACGTGCTTGAAACCGCCGCGCTGAATACAATGTGGCGCATTCGGCAGGCAGTGGTGGAGAATCCACGGGCGTCGACCTACCTGCTCGACTGGTTAGCGCAGGACGAGGATGTGTCGGTTCGCCAGGCGGTGGCGCGGCATCCGGGTACACCACTGTCAGCGCGCGAACTACTGGCACAAGACGGTGTTCCTGCTGTCCGCTGCACGGTGGCTGAGAGTCCCTATACGCCACTGGTGTTGCTCGAACGGCTGGCAAGTGACCCGGATGTCGCCGTGCGCGAGTCGGTCGCTGTCAACCCGCATACGCCATATGATACGCTTGTGTGGCTGACCGAGAACGACGAACTGCGTGTGCGTGGCGCTGTCCAACTGAATCCAGCGGTAACTATGGATATGAAAGCGCATTTGGCGGCGCGTGATAGATCACCTGTGAGGTTACAGGGGGTGGCGCCACAACCGTCTTCGCTGACGAGTAGCATTGCAGGATTGCATGAATACTCTCATGAACACTCTGTGGAAGAGCAATTGGTGAACCTGCTGAATGCAGGCGATCTGCTCGAACAGTTCGTGGCGCTGGCATCAGCGGCTATGCCCGGCGGAGTGTTGGCGTCGTGGGCCGCGCCCTCGCAGCACTGGGCGCTGGGCTACGCGATTGCTCGCAACTCCAGCGCCAGCGACGAGACATTACAGCAACTCACGCATGATGGCAACCGTTATATTCGTGCGGCGGCGCGCGCTACACTGGCGCAACGGAGCGCTGGCGGGTGATTGGTTCCTCATTGCAAACGCCGCGTTGCGTTTGCCGCACACCATTACGCCACACTATACACATTCTTCATTGTTGAGATGGACCTTTTCCCTGAGTACGGCGCCCTTTGCCGGGCTGGCGTGCGCGTGGTATAATCAGCCATGTGAGTTAGTGTATAAAGTACACTAAAGACTAACTCGTGCTTCCCACTACCGGCTGGCAATCCACCGGGGGCAATGGCGCTCGTTACCTCACCCGTTTCACAGGGGCGACGGGCGCGCAAAGGAGCCGTGAATGGCCGCAGAACAGGCCACTGATCATGCCCGGCAGGCTGATCACCTCGCCCATGCCGATCGCAGCGCGTCTACACCTGCCAGTGCTAGCGCCGATACCAGTGACACCAGTGACACAACCGATATGGATGTCTACGATCTCGTGATCCTCGGCGGTGGCATCGCCGGCCTCTCCGTCGCGCTCAATCTGCCTGCCGCGATGACGGTTGCGCTGGTGACGAAGGCGACGCTGGGTGAAAGCAACACCCGCTATGCCCAGGGTGGGCTTGCCGCGCCGGTCGGGCTTGATGACGATCCGGAGTTGCAACTGCGTGACACGCTGGGGGCTGGCGCCGGGCTGGTTGATGAGCATGCTACCCGCTCCATGCTCACGGAGGCGCGTGAGGCGGTGGCGTGGCTCGTAGCGCAGGGAACACAATTCGACGAGCGCCACTCTGATCATATGACCCCGTCGGTTGATCATTCGAGCAGTAACGATCCTCTGCATGAGTTGGCGACACGCTACGACCTGACGCTGGAAGCGGCGCATAGTCGCAGGCGGGTGTTGCATGCTCACGGCGACGCCACCGGCGCCGAGATCGAGCGCGCGCTTGTCGAGTCCGCGCGGCAGCGCGTTGGGGCGACGATCTACGAACGCGCGCTGGCGGTGAATCTGATCGTTCAGGATGGCGTCTGCGCTGGCGTGGAGGTATGGGACGGCGCGCAGATGCGGCGGCTGCTGGGACGGCGCGGCGTGGCGCTGGCGAATGGTGGCGCGGGTCGGCTCTGGCTGCGCACCTCCAACCCGGCGGGCGCGACAGCGGACGGCATGGCGCTGGCCTGGCGAGCGGGCGCGGCGTTGGCGGATGTCGAATTCGCTCAGTTCCACCCGACTGTGCTGGTCGCGCCAGATGAGGCGCAGGGTGGTGAGCCGTTCCTGGTCTCGGAGGCGGTGCGTGGTGAGGGCGCGTATCTGCGCAACGCGGCGGGCGAACGCTTCATGCCGCGCTATCATGCCGACGCCGAGCTTGCCCCGCGCGATGTGGTGGCCCGCGCCATCCTCAGCGAGATGCTGGCCGAGGGTGTCCCCTGCGCCTGGCTCGACCTGCGCCATCTGGCCGCCGATGAAGTGCGCGCGCGATTCCCGACGATCAGCGCCGCCTGTCGCCGCAATGGTCTCGATCTGGCCCGCGACCTGATCCCCGTCGCCCCCGCCGCGCACTACTTCATGGGCGGCGTCGCGGTGGATACCTGGGCGCGCACGACACTGCCGCGCCTCTATGCCGTTGGCGAGGTCGCCTGCACGGGTGTTCATGGCGCCAACCGGCTCGCCAGCAATTCACTGCTGGAAGGGTTGGTCTTTGGTCGTCGCCTCGCCCGTCATCTCGCCAGCGATGCAACCGACGACTTGAACGTATGGCCGACGCAGCCCGTGCTTCCCGGCGCCGTCACGCCCACTGATGCGACGATCATTCCCGCCATGCAGTCGGGCGCCCCGATTGCCAGCGCGGCCCGCCAGGCGATCCAGCGCACGCTGTGGGAGTATGTCTCATTGCGGCGCACTCACGACGGGCTGACCTCGGCTCTGCATGACGTGCGCGCGATTGCGGCGAACGACCCTGATCATCCCTACGATCCTGAAACGGCGAATATGGCGCTGGTGGCGCAGTTGGTGACGCAGGCGGCGCTGGCGCGCACCGAGAGCCGGGGCGCTCACTATCGCAGCGACTATCCCGACCGCGATGCGGCCCGCGACGGGCGCCATACCCTGTTGCAGGCGTCGTTAGCGGAAGCGGTGAACGCGGCAAAAAGCGAGGAGGCGCGCTATGTCCACGCATGACGATCTGTTCTCGGCTGAGGCGCCCACCATGCCGCCCTTCGATCCGATCTTTGCGCGTGACCTGGCGCAACGGGCGCTGGCGGAGGATGTGGGGCGCGGCGACATCACCACCGAGGCGACTGTGCCGCCGGGAACGCATGCGACGGCGCGCATCATTGCCAAACAGGACGGCGTGATCGCCGGGCTGCCAATGGCGGCGCTGGTCTTTCGCCAACTCGATCCCGATCTGCGCTTCGAGACAGTGGTGAGCGACGGCGCCACCGTTGCGGCGGGCGCTACGCTGGTCAGGATTGCCGGAGAGGCGCGGGCGATCCTGACGGCGGAACGCACAGCGTTGAACTTTGTGGGGCGCCTGTCTGGTATTGCCACGCTGGCGGCGCGTTGCTCCGCCGCCACACTGGGGACACGCGCCGTAGTGGTGGATACGCGCAAGACAACGCCCGGCCTGCGCGCGCTGGAAAAATACGCTGTGCGCATGGGTGGTGCGCACAACCACCGCGCCGGACTGGATGATGGTGTGCTGATCAAAGATAACCATATCGCAGCGGCTGGCGGTGTGACGGCTGCCGTCAACCGCGCACGGTCGTTTGCCCCCCACTTGTT
>JBDTAI010000220.1:0-3019 GCA_039924685.1 Ktedonobacterales bacterium | reverse complement strand
GTTGGCCACCGGCGCCGCCCTCGCGGAGGTGTTGGCCTAACCCGCTGACGCACCGCACCCTTACCTTGCCCTGGTCCCGCCGCCGCACAATGCCCCCTCGTTTCTACCACCCCTTGAACAGTCACCGGAAAGGCACGTCACATCTCTACAGCCACGATGGCAGCGTGAAGATCGGTGGCTGCGGTGGGGCAGGATAGACGGCGAAGTTGGTGAAACGTCCGGTTAGGCTGCAATTGTTGAGGTAGACGCCTGCGCTGCCCACATGCGGCAGGTGATTGTTGCTGTCGTTGTAAGCTGTCATCAACTGGCCGTTGACGTAGAAGAGGCGCAGCGGCCCGCGCGAGACCACCAGCAGCCGGTTCGTGGCGCCGTCGTTGGTATGAATCACGTCGCTGTAGCCGTCATCCACTGTCGTCCAGTTGTCCGAGCCGTTGTTCTTGTCATCAACATACGTGTAGTGGCCGATGTCCCATGTCCCGTTGCGGTAGACGCTGAAGGTGAGGAACTCGGAGCTATCACCATTGCCATCCAGCAGCAGGCCGATACCGTCATTTACCGTCATTGTCGTTGGCCTTGATCGCGCCGCTCTCGGATACCGTGACGGCTATTGCGCTATTGCTCTCATCCACTACCGCCTGAGCGTAGCCAAAGTTGTTATCATCCGTGCCGCTGATCTGGTAGGCGCCTTTGACGAAGCCGTTGCCGCACGCATAGTTCTTCGTCGGCTTCTGGGTCGGCCAGATACCATCATTGGCGCCAAGCGCGCTGGCGTAGGTTGGCGTCGCGGCCTGCACACGCGCTGGCAATGTGACATAATCTTTCGTCTGGTAGCGTTGCAGTTCCCAACTGGCGCCCGATAGCAGCGCCCAGACGAGCAGCACGACCAGTGCGAAAAGACACCCCGCGCCCTGCCATCGTTGAAGCGGCGTTGGTTCGGCGAATCCTGCTTGATCGGCGCCGCGCTCCTGTGGACCGTAGAATGGCGCCAGCAGCCGCGCAAAATGTACATCCTGGCGGGCGTTGTAGTCCCAGCGACGCTGCATGGCAGTTCGCCCGCTGTGTCTGGCGGCGTTCTTAATCGGCGCGTTGGGCAATCCGCTTCTCCAATCGCTCGGCGAGTCGCCGCTGCCCCTCACTCGCCGCCGGATCGCTTGCAGCCGATGCTGGTTTCCGGCTCACATCGCGCAGCAGGTCGTAGGTTTCCTGATCGCCTGCGAAGAGCGCCGCCAGTGCGAGGAAGATTGGTCCGAAGATCAATCCCAGCACGACACCCACCCCCTGTGCGCGGGCGATGCCGCGCTGATTGAGGTAGAAGACGGACGCCAGTCGCGTCGGGCCGATGGGCTGCTCATAGCCGGGATAGTGCGCCGGTTGCTGTTGCGCCAGCAGGGCGAGCTGCTCATCGCCCACCACTGCTGCGCGGCGTAGCGCCAGAAAGTCGGACCGCAGACTCGCGCCCGGCAGCGTGACAGAGACGATGTTCACTCCAATGGTAAGCAAATAGAGCGTGTTGAAGTTGAGCGCGCCCCAGAGTGAATCCCAATTGTTCGCTCCCTGCTGCCAGATGTCCCACAGGGTCAGCCCGGCGTAGCCAAACATGGCACACCAAACATGGCACACCAAACATGGCACAGATGATCACCAGCGAGCCAATCGCCACACAGCGAGCGAGCCGCGCAATGGCGATCTCGCCGGGCAACCTGCCATGCTCATCGAGCTGGAAGAGTGGCAAAAGCGCCCTCACCCCTGTTTTCGCCGCTCTCCCCGCCACCGCATCACCCCTCGCCAGCCACTATCCTACACGCTACACGCTACACAGCAAGCACAGCATAGCATAGGCGAGCAACTGGCGGGCGGCGTCGTGATGTTCAGCAAATTTGCCGAAATGGCCAGCCGGGAGGCGTCGGCAAGGCGCACAGCAAAGTATAGCAGCAAGGCATAGCAGTACGATTGGCGACGAGACTGGCGCCCCTGCGTTGTACTCTATAGCGCATGCTGCAGAGCGCATGCTGTGTCAAGCCTTCCGTTGGCTCATCGGCTCGATCATCGGCGCAACACAGCGCATGTTATACTGGCAGGGCGTGATACCAGACGCTAGCGCGCCAGTCATGGCGGCCAGCGCAGGCAGGCGTTCAG
Organism: Ktedonobacterales bacterium; assembly: GCA_039924685.1. Lineage (GTDB taxonomy): Bacteria > Chloroflexota > Ktedonobacteria > Ktedonobacterales > JADMIN01 > JBDTAI01. The sequence goes on along the minus strand of JBDTAI010000220.1, from coordinate 883 downwards.
GCACTCATACATCGGAGTTCATCTTTTTCATCACCATCGGGAGAGTGTGACGATGCGGAAGTTCGGATGGTTTGGTCGGTTCAGGGAGACCGAAGGGCTTGCGAGTGGTGGTGGCGTGAGGAGCGGCAAGCGGCAGACGACAGCGGATGGTGATAGGGGCTATCGGAGTTTTCAGGGCCACGCGAGGCCGCGTGGCGCATCTGCGCGGCGAATAGCGCTCCATGTTGCCCAGATGAGTCTGTGTATCGTTGGTTTGCTGGCGTTGGTAGGGCTGCTGGCGGCGGTCAGCGGTCAGTCGGCAGTGGCGCTGGCGCATCAGGCGCAGGGGATGCGCCAGCACGACGCCAGTAGCGTGACACTGCATATCACGCAGCCTGCGCCGCAATCCACCACGGTGGAGGGGCCGGTCGGCGCCAACGTGACTGTGCAAGGGCAGGCCGCGACGGCAGGTGATAGCTATCAACTCGGCTATTCCATCCAAAGTCAGGGGTGCGCCAGCGACTTCAACGCGATCTCGGCGGTTCAGCCGCTGACAGTGGATACCAACGGTTCGTTCACGGCAACCTTCGCGTGGCCACAGGATGCCAACTCTGTTGGCGCGTCGTATTACGTCTGCGCGATGGATCAGACCACCGCTACCAATCCGGTGGCGCAGTCGGCGGAGGTGTTCCATGTTGACGCCGCCGCCGCGCCAGCCATCACCGTGGTGGCGCTCGATGCGAACGGCACACCAGCGCCGACCTCCAATAGTCTTGTGGCGGGCGGTCGGGCGCAGATCAGTGGCCAGAACTTCTTTCCGGCTGGCGACAACCTGTATGTCTTCCTGACGCCACATCAGTTCTCAGGGCCGGACAATGTTCCCGACAACCGGCTGAAGAAGGCC
>JBDTAI010000219.1:0-4057 GCA_039924685.1 Ktedonobacterales bacterium | reverse complement strand
CTGGAGGCGCTGCGCTGTCTTGGCATAGCAATATTTTCATGCCTGATACCTGCTGTGGCGGCATCCGCTTAGAATAAGTAAAGGAGAAATGGGAGTGCAGAAGCAACGGTACGTATTTATGCGTAACCTACGACGTAAATCCACCACCGCCGGGGCGACATTGATCGCGCTGGTTGCAATCGGGATAGTGATCACACAAATAAGTCCTGTAGTGGCAGGAGCCTGCAAACCAGCTAATGGTGGACCAGCCTATAACAGTGAAGGCATCAGCCCACAGGATGGCGCCAGCACCTCAGCCAACTTCGACGGCGGCGGTTATTCCTAGACCGGCGCTATCCAGCATACGTTCTCAACCACGCCCAACGATACCTGCCTGGGCGCGGGCATCTGGAGTTCGCCGACACTAGATACGGCGACCAATACGTTGTACTTCTCGACCGGCAACGATGGCCCCTGCGCAGTCAGTGAGCCCTATGCGGTCTCGCTGATCGCCCTGCGTACAACCGACCTCACGCTCGTCGGCTACTGGCATGTGCCAGCCGCCCAGCAGGGAGCAGATAGTGACTTCGGCGCGACAGCCACGCTGTTCTCCGCCACCATCAATGGCGCGCAACGGTTGCTGGTAGGAGCCGCGAACAAGAATGGCTACTACTACACGTTTGACCGGACCAACCTCGCCGCCGGACCGCTGTGGCGAACGCAGGTTGCCAATACGGGCGATTGCCCACAGTGCGGCGATGGCAGCATCTCGCCCAGCGCGTGGGATGGCGCGACGCTCTATGTGGCGGGCGGCGCAACCATTATCAACGGCGCAAGCTGCTCTGGCAGTGTGCGGTCGCTCAACCCCGCCAACGGCGCAGTCCGCTGGGCGCGCTGTCTGCAAGGCAGCAATTTGGGCCGGTGCTGGGCGCGGTGACAGCGATCCAGGGTGTCGTCGTCTTCGCGGCGGGCAAACAGATCGTGGCATTGAATGCGGCCACCAGCGCCGTGATCTTCACCTACACCGACGGCGCCGCCAATTCGCTGTTCTATAGCCCCGTCTGCATCGTCAACGGTCGCCTCTACGCAGGCAACCTTGACGGCACCCTCGACGCCTTTGGGTTGTAGCTCAGTTGTACCCCACACGCGGCCTTGATGGTGTTTGACAATGAGAATGGGGACTGGATCGCAGGGTGAGGTTCGCGGCTTGAAGGCCATGGGTCATCTCACAGGGTGACACGGCGAAGTACCTGATCACGTTGTTGATAGCATAAGGGCCGCCGCCTGGGACAATCTGCGCCCATTGTAGTTAGCGTCTGGTGCACGCCCACTGTCCGTGAACAGGGTCACGCCACCGTTTAGAGGCGGCGTGACCCTGTTCACCATCAATAGTCTACCGTGATGTCGAGATCGCCATGCCGTTTGAGTACGGCGACCAGGGTGGTATCGCCCTCACGGCGATAGCGCAGATCAACCCGCGCGCGGCCTATGCGCAGCCCGCGCAACGTCACATCACTCAACCACTCCGGCAGACGTGGACGAAAGATGCACAACTGCCCATTGACCGCGTCGGGTTCCAGCCCCAGCGAGGCCGTCAGCAGCAGCGGCAGCGCCCCCGCCGCCCACGCCTGCGGATTGCACGCGACGGGATAATGCACAGGTCGGTCGAAGCGGTCACGGCTGAAGCCGTCAAAGACCTCTGGCAGCCGGTAGTGCTGGAAGCGGGTAGCGGCATCGAAGATGCCAGTGAAGATCTGCTCCACCTGCTCCGCAAAGCCATAGCGTCGCAGCCCCAGCGCGATCAGCGCGTTGTCGTGCGGCCAGATCGATCCCACCTGGTAGTCGAGCGGGTTGTATGCCTGTTCGTTGGCGGAGAGCGTGCGCACGCCCCAGCCTGAGAACATATCGTCGGCCAGCAGCCGTTTCGCCACAGCCTTTGCCCGGCCCGCATCAACGATGCCTGAGAAGAGCGCCTGCCCCGGATTGGAGGCAATCGCCCGCGCGGGCTGGAGGTCGCGTTGCAGCGCCAGCGCGAAGAAGTTCTTGTCCGCCATCCAATACGCCTCATGGAAGCGTTTGCGCAGGTCGTCAGCCTGTTGATCGAGTTGCTCGGCGCGTAGCGCGTCAACCGCGTCGCCCGTTTGGCGGAAGAGCGCCGCCACGGCATGCCACGCGCCATAGAGATAGCCCTGAACCTCCACCAGCGCTATCGGCGGGCGGGCCAGTGAGCCATCTGCATTGACGATGCCATTGCCTGAATCCTTCCAGCCCTGGTTGAGAAGTCCCTTCTCAGAGCGCGAGCCATACGAAAGGAAACCTTCAATCGGCCCGCTCAGATTGTCATCAATCCACTCCAGCGCCCGCAAGACATTGTCATGGAGCGTGACGAACAAGCCAATGTCACCCGTCCAGCGCACATATTCGCCCAGCAACAGCAAGAACCACGGCGTCGCGTCCACTGTGCCATAGTAGGGAATCTGCGGAACTTCGTGGAGATTGGCCTTCTCGCCTACGCGCAACTCATGCAGGATCTTCCCCGGCTGCTCATCCTGAAAGTCATCGTCTTTGGTCCCCTGATAGCGCGCCAGCAGTTCCAGCGTCATGCGGGCGAGCGCGGGATGGAAGGCGAGCGTCTCATACGATGCGATCAGGCTGTCTCGCCCGAAAAGCGCCACATACCAGGGAACACCCGCCGCCACAAAGACATCGCCAGAGTCGGCCATACCTAGCATGCGCAGATCGGCGAAGCCGCGAGTGAGCGCGCGGTCGAAAAGTGGGTTGTTGGTCTCGATGGTGGGCAGTTCGCCAAGCGCCGCGACAAACCGCTGATGATTGCCCTGATCATCCTGTTCGTCGTGTTTACTATGATTTCCGCGCTGCTGATGGCTCTGCTGGGCCGTGGAACTGGTGGCGGCCTTCTCATCCGCCGCAGAGTGGCGGCGCGGGTGATCCTCGTCCATTGGGGTGTCGGCCACCAGCAGCGTGGTCGTCAATGTCCATGATTCGTGTGATGTGAGCCGCACATGCCAAGTTGCAAGACCGCTATGCAGGTCATTAGGCGCCGGATCAAATTGCGCAGTGGTGGTGCGGCGATGGTGATCAGCGCCGTCATACTCCAGTATCAAGGCGCCGTGCTTGTCCTGTGGCTTATGCAATGTGCCGCGCTTGCCCGGCTCGGCGCCGCGCACCACGAACATATTGGTGAACTCGCTCCCCAACACCAGCGTCAGGTCCAGCGCTAACTCCTCCTGGGCGCGGTTGCGCAAGCTGATTACATCGGTGAGGTGGTCATCGAGCGTCTGCGTGCGCTGCACGCTCAATCGTTCCTTTGAGAGCGTTTCGCCGTTGTCCAGCAACAGATCAGGATTAGTCAGCTCAAAGACGGCGCTGGCGCCCTGAGCGGCATCGGCCATCAGTGAAGTGAGCGGCTGATCGTTCAACCGCATCTCAAGATGATCGAGAAAGCGCGTATCGCGGAAGTAGAGGCCCAAGCCGGCATTGCCCGGCACGATGTCGCCGGTAGCGGTTGTCAGCATGAAGAGTTGATTGCGCTTGGTGGTGACGGCCTGGCTGATGTCTGAGGCAAAAGTCGAGCGGCCATGCTGCAATACTGCGCTTTCGCGTTGTCCGCCGCTCTGCGCCCGGCGGCTCTGCTGATTCTGTTGCTGTTGTTGCTCCTGCTGACCACGCTGGCTCTGACGCCCATGCTGATCGTGGTGATCATGGTGTTGATGATCTGCTGCTTCGTCCTGTCGCTTTTCGTGTGTGGTCCTGCGTATGGCGCTCATCGCGCATGCCTCCTTCATAGTCGTACATAGTCATAGTGTCTGCATGGGCCTGTGCAGTTTGAAGTGTACTGTCTGCTGTTCGCTGCGCCAGCCCAGCAGCGCGGTTGGGTATTCCCTGTATTCCCGTACTGCCTGCGCTGCCCGATGTGGTCTTGCCCCCGTGTCGTCAACAGTACCGTGGCGGCTAATCCTTTCACCACTGCGAGGAAATCGGCGTACTCCTCAGCGCACCTGCTCCGTTGCCTCGCACATACCACACTTGTGTCATACTGCGATATTGGCGCCACCCT
>JBDTAI010000218.1:0-12068 GCA_039924685.1 Ktedonobacterales bacterium | reverse complement strand
GAGGTTCCACGAGCTACGTGAGAGGCTCCACGCGGGGTGGCCCCAACGACGCCTGTCGTGAATGCCACCACAACGAGCGCCGCGGTCATTACGACCGCCGCAACGCTCACCAGGAAACGACGCCGATGCATGCTCGGTTTCTCCTCCGTACAATGACGACGCCCACGTCGGTGTGGACGGCGCCCCAGGCTATATATCACCTGACGCTACCCCGTTGATAGCGCAGGAGTCCTGGCTCCGCGTTGGCAAGACCGCAAGCGCAACCGCGCACGTAGGTGATAGGCCAGTTCTATGGAAACTATTGGCCCGTATCCCATGCGCGTTCTCTCTGTGATAAAAAGAGGCGAGCAAAGTGTAGCAGAATCAACCGAAGGATCACGTGTTCGTCGCTAAAGTATACTCCCAGATAACTTCATGGATGTTGATGACGCCGTAAAAAGCGACACCACGGTGATTGCCGACAAGTATACCCGCGCAATGGTACTGTGTCAAGCCATCAGCAGCCGCCTCTACAAAAACAGGATACCTGCTCCTAGCGATAGCAGCCGGAAAGGGACTGCAGGCCCAACATTGGCGCGTTGGCCATTCAGGGTTGCGATCCTGCATCACCCAGCCCACCCATCACAGCCGTCTGCACGGTCTGCCATTGAGGCATGCTCGGCGCGACAAGCTCGAAGTGGCCGGTATCGGGTAGCAGGATCAGGCGCGCGTCGTCACCCAGCGCCTGGGCATGCGCGACATACTCCTCACTCTGGCTGACCGGCACGTTCTCATCATCCGCCCCGTGGAGAAGGATTTGGCGGATGTGTGGGCCGAGTGGCGCCAACTCATAGGGCGAGGCGGCGGCGTAGCGGTCGGGGACGGCGAGCGGGGCGCCGCCAAGCAATGACTCCACCACATTGCCACTCAGGCGCAGTTCCCAGGCGCGACGCAGATCAACCACGCCGGCCAGCGAGACGACGCCCAACAACAGCAGTGGCGTCACCGTCGCCGCAGGCACCAGCGGACTACCCGCCGGAATGCGTGGGCGAGCGGCGAGCCAGAGCGCCAGTTGCCCCCCCGCCGAGTGACCCAGCGCCACGATCCGCCCCAGATCGAGCGGATACTGCGCGGCGAGCGTGGGCAGGTAGTCCGCTGCAGCCGCCACATCGAGCAAGGTGTTGGGCCAGCCGCCACCGGGATCGCCGATGCGCCGGTACTCGATATTCCAGGTGGACAACCCCCTCGTCGCCAGCGCCGCGCACGCCTGCCCGAAGTATTCAAGGCCGTACTGTGCGCGCCAGTAGCCGCCGTGGATCACGATCACCACAGGATACGGCCCCGGCCCATGCGTGGCAGCGGATGGCAGGCGCAGATCGCCGAACTGGCGAGGGTCTGCGCCATAGGCTATCCGCGCATCGGGCGGTGGAACCTGCGCATAGAGCGCATCGAGCAGCGAGGTCATCGGCGACCACCATCAGCCTACATGCGACGCCCCCTCTACCCAGGTGGAGTAGAGAGGGAGTTGCGGTGAAGTCTCTGCGCTCCCCTCTCCTCGTAGGAGCGGAGCCAGAGGTCAGATCAGGCGTTGACGAAATCGGCTACCTTCCAGGCGCCGTTCTCGTCAACGAAGTCGAAGCGCGTGTTCAGCGAGACGGTTTGCCCATTCAGCGAGATTTGCAATGGCGCATTATACGAGGCGCTGCCGCTATCCACCTTATATGTGGAGAAGTCTGCATGTCCACAGGACCAAACCGCACCTGTGAACCCTGTGAACAGACTAATGAAGGACGATTTTGAGACGGCAAACTGAAAGCCGCTCGAAGTCAGCCCATAAGCGCCCGCGTAGTTGCCTGCTTTGAGGTCGCCGCAGAACTGCTGCCCAGCCTGATAGGGGCCAACATCGCGCCCCTCCGCTGTGCTATCAAGTGTCTGAATTTTCCACGCGCTGCTCTCGAAGCCGAGCACGGCGGGGCTGGTCTGCGCATCGAGGTTGGCGCGGGTGATGCTCACCTGCACACTGGTATGGCTGTCATCGGCGCCGGAGAAGATTGTGCTGATACTACAGGCTGTCACTTTGCCGTCAATCGTATCGTGCAACTGCTCGGTGGCGGTATAGGCGCTCTGCTGCTCACCCGATTGCAAGGTAGACCCCAGCAAACTGTAAGCCGTCGTGTAGTCCTGATTCTGGAGCGCCGTGCAATAGCTGGCGACCACCTGCACCGAAGCGGGAGTGGCGCCGAAGAGGCCGCTATCTACCGCATCCACCTTCCACTGGCCGCCCTCCTGCGTGAGATGGATCACCCCTTGCGTTGTCCCCAGTGAACTGCGCGAGGCGGTGGCGCTAAGAGTGGCCACCGAGGCGCCGAAGGTGTAGTGATAGGCGCTGGCGCTGGTGGCCTTGCAGTCGCTCATCATGCCGCCGCCCTGATCCAGCGTCTTCATATCGGTGTCCAACTGCGTCTGCGTGTACTGGCCGCGCACCTTCGAGGAAGCGATGTTGTAGGCGTCGTCGTAGTTCTGGCTGGTCAGGTCGCCGCAGAATTGCAGCGCCACCTTCTGCGCCGCCGTGGTGGTCGGGATGTAGTAGCCAGTATAGGCCAGCACGCCACTTCCACCCAGCGCAATCAGCAGAACGGCGGCAACGATCAATGGCACGATCAAGCGCGGACGCTTGCGCGGCGCGGCAGGCGTAACCGGCTGTGCTGGAGGAAGACCCTGCGAGGGAGCGCCCGGCTGGCCATAGAGCGTCTGCGAGTTCGGCCCCGCATACCCCGGCGGCGCAGGCGCATAGCCTGGCTGGCTATACATTCCCTGCGATGGCGTGCCTGGCTGCCCATAGGCGCCGGAGGGCAGCGGCTGGCTATACGGTCCCTGTGAGCCGGGCGGCAGCGGCTGGCTATAGGGGCCTTGATAGCCCTGCCCCGGAAACGTCTGGTAGGGCGCTGCGGGCTGGCTCTGTGGCGGCATGCCCGGCTGCGATTGCGGTGATGGCTGGGCGGGCGCTGCTTCCTGCGGCGATGGCGCCTGTCCTTGCTGGGACCACTCGCCACTATTTGGTTGCGCTGGATAGAGTGATGGATACGCGTCAGGCGCGTTTGGGTCAGACATGTAAACCCTTCGATCCCTTCTCTACGGGGACGCCATGTTCTGCCCAGAAAAAACAGTGGGAGCGCCGGGCGTCGGATGAAGAAGGAGAACTGCCGTGGTGACGAGGCACAAGTACACGGGGAAATAGACGCCGACGAAACGAGTTTCTCGCAGAGCGTTCCTCACTCTAGTATAACGGGCGCTCTGCGTCTCAGTATCCGCCAGTATCCGCCAGTATTCGGCGCGTTGCGGTCCCGCTGCAAGTTTACCTTTGCGTGATACGATAATCCCACGCCCTCACGCCACACTGGAATCCCGCAATGTTGTAGAACGGGAAACCGCGTACCGCATCATACATTCGCTTCTGCAGTGGTCAGCAGCCCTTCGATCACCTGGAAGCTGCGCGCGGGCTGCTGGAGAAAGGGATAGTGGCCCGCGTCGGGCAACGTCACCTCAAGCGCGCCATGCTCACCCAGCGCCTCGGCCACCCGCCGCGCATCACCCGCTGCGCAGAAGGGATCGAGCGCGCCGCGTAGCACACTAGCGGGCGCCGTGATCTGTCGGGCGAGAGTGAGTGTCTCCTCCGCCGAGGCGTTGAGGCCACCCAGCAGCGCAGCGGCTGCCGCCAGCGTCGCCGCATGGTCCGCCGAGGCGCGTTGCGTCTTGTGGCGGGCGCTGATCGCCTGTGTTTCTTCAGTGGTGGGGCCGAGGCCAAGCGTGGTGAGCGTGGGCTCGATGCGTCGCAACAGCGCAGGCGTCGCCATTACGCGGCCCAGCAACCCGCCCAGCCGCGCAAACCCCAGTGGCCCAATCAACCCCAGCCCGCCAGCACGTCCGGGATGCGCGACGGCATAGCGCGCGGCGATGGCGGCGCCCACCCCAAAGCCGACAATGGCCGCACGCGCGATCCCCAGACTATCCATCCAGCCAGCTAACACCTCAGCCAGATGCGGAACAGTGTAGGCGAACGCATCAGGGGCTGGCCTGGCGGAGGCGCCGAAGCCCGGCCAATCCAGCGTGAAGATACGCCGCTCTGGCGCGAAGTGTTCGAGCAGCGGGCGATACTCCTCCCAGGCGGAGAGCAACTCTGGCAAGACGACCAGCGGTATGCGCGCCAGCCGCGCCTGTTCGAGCGCCTGCGCGGGCGTCACATCGTTCATGGCGCTGGCGATACGCTGCCCCGCGACGATCACGCCCCGCTCGGCGAAGGGTATGACAGGCGCCGCCTGTGGCTCCTGATCGCGCGCCTGTTGCGAATCGTGTGGCATGCTTGCTCCCATCTCCGCGCCGGTGATCGTCGTGTCGTCACAGCCACAGTATGCCACGCCAAACGCAGTCACATCCAACGTCGTCAGCTACGCTTGCAAGCGCGGCTGCAGCAGAGCGCCTATCAAAACCCCTCTAATGGCGGAGTAGAAGCAGGGCCGCCAGCGCAGAATATGAGGTTTGTTCGACATTCTCAGGCTGAGCCAGCTCCTGTCGCCGTGAGACGGGCAAACGGGGTGGGCCACAGAGGACGGATGATCGGCGCCTTTGTGGCGCCGACGGAGACAGAGAACGGCAGAAATGCTGGCGCGCAGGCGCGCCAGCGCAGGGCGCCATCGCTCACGCCATAGCCATCAATCCCCATTCCATACTCTGGCTGGCAGACCACGCCTCCTACAACAAACGCCCCCTGCACGAGTCCGCCGCCTGTGTGGACCAACGGCGTTGTCCAGAGCAGCGCGCCATCCGTTGCTCGTCGCGCGGAAAATGTCGTAGTCATCACGCTGGTGTCTGCGCCAAAGGCGCCGGTGATGTAGACGATCCCGTTGCTTGCCGTGAGTGGCCCAGTGTCAACTGGATTGCCATGCAGGCTCCAGGCGACGGCGCCATCGCTGGCGCGCGCGGCGAAGAACGTCCACGGTATCGGCGCAGGATCGGTGGTACAGCCGCCATCGTCGTAGTAGACGCGCCCAGCATCCACCGTGAGCGAGAAGCGGGCAGGCGCGCAGTGTAGCGCGGTCTGCCAGAGGACGGCGCCATCGCTGGCGCGCACGGCATAGAGGCGCCCTGATAGCTCCGCGCTCTGCATGCTCACGCCATCCACATAGAACGCCGCGCCGTCGCTGACGAGTTGCATGTAGCCGGGATTGGCGATGACGAGCGGGCGCCGCCACAGCACCGCGCCGCTGCTGGGCGATAACCCGACCATGCTCGCCTGCGCCGGATTGACGCCACTGGCGCTGATGGTGACGCCGACGGTGGCGACGGCAGTGGACGTGACAGCCAGCACGGCATTGACGCTGGTCGGCCTGCCAAACGCAATGCGCCAGCGCTGCTGGCCGCTGGCGGCATCCAGCCCATAGACCGCATCAGCCGTGCGGATATACACCAGGCGCCCATCGGGGCTGATCGCAGAGGCAAACGCATCTTCACCGCTCTGGCTCGCCGGATTGGCGTAGCACCAGCGTGTCGCGCCGTTCTGGGCATCGAGCGCGCAGAGCGTTCCCAGGCCACTGCCATTGGTCCCGCCCAGATACCACGTATCGCCCACCTGAACGATGCGCGTGAACTGGTAGTCGCCATGCCCAATATCCAGCCGCCGTACCAGGCTGCCATCGCTGGGACGCAACAGGCAGAGGATGGTGGTCTGCGGACCAAGCGGTATGGTGGCGCCAAAGCGAATAGACGCGCGTTCCCGGTAGCGAGAGGCATGCACTACAGCCACGACGACCGGCTGCCCACTCTGATTACCCGATACAGAGGAGCCATCGGCTGGCTGACAAACCACCGTGGGCGGGAATGTGGGATGGAGATAGTCCCAGAGGGCTGGCGCGGCGAACAGCCACAGCAGCAGGATGAGTACACCGGTGAGCGTCACTATCACAGCCACAAACCACCGCTTGACCATACGCGCTTCTCCTCCTCACCGTCGTTCCCGTCTCGACCTGCTTTCAACCCGCCGTGGGCTGTCCCAGCAATACGAAGCAACTGATGACAGCGATCACCGGTGTCGCCAGCACGACGCTGAGGATGCCATAGGCGATGAAGCGCGTATGGCGGCTGGCAAGCATGCCGATGGCGAGCACGAAGGCGCCGCCCCAGGCGATACATCCGACGCCGTTGACACCCGACTGCTGGGCGAAGAAGCTGGTATAGAGCGAGAGTGGCGAGGGCGCCAGCGCCAGAATGAAGATCGCCAGCGGAATCGAACCGATGCCGATGCCGAAGAAATATTGTGCGAATCCCCGCCAGACCGTGCGCCCAGTGGATGTGCGCAGGCGCAGTGGCAGCGGCTCTGGAAGAGCGCCAGCAATACCCTCCGGCTGAATATTCTGCTCACGCCACACTGGCGGCTCTGGTGGCTCCATCGGCATGCGCCTCCCCATGTAGAGTGGTATACGTTGCCAGTTGCGCACACGCGCCATGCCTGCCTGCCTGCCTGTATATACGCCGCGATCTGGTGGCGTCTCACCGGGGCGCCGCAAGTTTGTCCCAGCGCATGTCAGAAAGGCGGCGGTCAGCGCGTGTTAGGGATATGGGAAGTCGTTCGTCCCTGGGAAAGATTGCCGGAATATCATCTCTGATATGCGGCCGGTTGTGTGGGGCTGTGACGTGAGGAGTGGCGATGACGATGCGGAAGGCGGCAGGTACAGGGGATGCCGTGCCTGCCAATGATGCGCCTATGAACACATCTGTTGATGCGTCTGCGGCAACCTTCGACGCCTTCTTTGCACGCTACGAGCAGCCCCTCTACGCCTATCTGCGCCAGATGTTGCCCGCCACTATCTCCGACGCCGATGCGCTGGCGGCTGATCTCACACAGGAGGCATTTTTTCGCGCCTGGGCACAGTTCGAGCGCCTTCGCCACTATGAGCGCCCGGCGGCATGGCTCTTTCGCGTAGCGACCAACCTTGCTATCAGCCAGTTGCGCCGACATCAGCCGATGAGCTTCTCACGTCTGGCGCACGAACCGGGACACGACCCCTCCGACGCCAAATACCCATCACAGTTCGACGATTCCGCCAGCTTCACGGCGCCAATCAATCTTGAGGAGCAGGCGATCACCCGTGACCTGATCGCCGCCGCGCTGCGTCAGTTACCTGAGCGCCAGCGGGCGGCGCTGCTGCTGCGCGCTGCGCAGGGCTTTGCGGTGGCCGAGGTGGCGGATATTCTCGGCATCAACGTGGCGAACACGCATCAGTTACTCAGTCGCGCCAGCCGTCACTTCCGCGAAGTCTATGAGGCGCTGGCGTCTGATGTGTCAGAGCATACACCCTGGCGCGTGTAAACAGATGGGAACTGGTGGGGGCAGAAAGCGCCGTTGCGCAACGGTCGGTAGCCGAATCGTTCATCGCTTGTGGGGGCAGTAGAGCATATGTACGGGAGTTCTGGGAGTTTTGAGGGTGAGCGACGCGGCGACGAATTGCCGGGGGCGCCGCAAACCGACGCCTGCGCGCAGATACGCCCGCTGCTGCCTGCCTTCCATACGGAGCGGCTGGACGCCGACCGGCGCGACGCGGTGATGCAGCATATCGCCGGTTGCGCGGACTGCGCAGCCCGGCTGGATGCGTTGCGTGAGGAGGACTATGCCATCCTGCGCGCGGCGTCGCAGCCTCAGCCACCTGCCAACCTGCGCCAGAGCCTGTTTGCGCGCATCGCGGCGGAGCAGGCCAACGCACAAACATCCCCAACTGCCCTATCTCTGACACGCCAGCAGAAAGGTAGCAGGCCCATGCGTACACACGAACCCATCGAAGCGTCGGCAGGCGCGCAGGAGACGCCAACCGGGCCGCGCCACCCGCACAGCCGCAGCAGGCTTGGCGTCTGGATGGGAGCCATTGCCGCCGCGCTGATCGTCGCGCTGCTGGGGGGGGTGTTCGTCACGCTGGCGCGCAGTCCACACCAGGGTGGGATCGTTACAACACACAAAGAAATTACTCATCCCAATTTCGGCTGCCAGTCCAGTCAGATTACGGCGTCGCTGCCAGATGGCGCCATGATTGGCGATATAGCAATGACCTCGGATGACACGGGCTGGGCGGTCGGCGTCGTGAGTGGCAATACCTCGTTCTCCGCCATGATCCTGAGCTACAGCAATTGCACCTGGCGTCCATTTGGCGCGCCAATTCCCAATGCCACCCTCAGCGCGATCTCGATGGTCTCGAATAGCGACGGTTGGGCGGTCGGCGGCCTCACTACAGGCGGCGCGCTGGCGCTGCATTTTACCAACGGGCGCTGGCAGCAGGTTGCCATCCCATCCTTTGGCTATCGGTTCATGGGGATGTCCGAGGTCTACGCGCGCTCGGCGGATGATGTGTGGTTCAGAGCCAACTATCAGAACAACAACATCATCGGCATCAGCTACGCTGCCGTGCTGCACTATCGCAATGGCGCATGGTCAGTCATTTCGTCGCCATTCACCGTCATTCTCAGCATAGCGCCGGTCGGGCCTGACGAGTTCTGGGCGGTGGTCAGTTCTGATACACCCGATGTCGTCACGCATGTCAAGCTCGCCCACTATGTCAACGGTGGCTGGACGACGTTCACTGTTCCCGGCGTCACCATCGAAGATACGCTGACATTTTCGTCGCCCAGCGATGGATGGGCCTATACCAGCGACGCGCTGATCACTAGCGGGTTCAAGACATGGCCGCTCTTTCACTATGATGGGAGTCACTGGTCGCAGGTAACCAACATCGCCCCTCCGACGCCCACCACGCTGGCCTATTTCACCGGCGCCGAGGGCTGGGCTGGCGCGCCGACGAATACTGTTCCAAATGGTGTCAAACTGGTCGCCCACTATATAGACGGCACGTGGCAAACAGTATCATGGCCGTTGGCGGATGTCCAGTGGTCCGGCTCGCTAGCCTGCGCATCCACGAACGATTGCTGGGCTGTCGGTGACAAGCAGACGTCAGTGACCAATCCCGACGGCACAACGTCCACGACCGATACGAGCGTGCTGCTGCGCTACACCACAGGCGCCTGGACCTCTTACGGCTGACAGGGCGAAACAGCGCCCCTATGACATGTATCATGCTAATGTCATGATCGCTCTCACTACCCATAGCGCCCACAGCCAGATACACTCACATCAGAGGCCGATGACCGGTCGCCTCACAGCAATCCTGGAAATCGAACAGGAAACGATGGGAGTTATTCGTATGGCCAGCGCGATGGGTACAAAAACAACGACGCCAAACGCGACGACAACCGCCACACAGACGATGGAGGCCAGGAACATGCTTCCCGGCGCGCAGTTGGTCGCGTTGTTCCTCATGATCGCCGGATGGGCCTGGATCGCCGGCAACTTCGCCCAGCCACAGGAACCGCTGTTCGCCGACGCGCTCACCGATTTCATCCATGCCATCCCGCTGATCCTGCTGGTGGTCTTCGGTGCGTACCATTTCGGCGCACTGTTGCATACGCGCCAACGGGGCGTTCGCTGGGCGTATTTTGGCATCGGCGTGATCGCCTTCATCGGCGTCGTGCTGCTGACCCTCGGTGGGATTGTGCTGAACCTGACGGGCGTGAGCAACGCCAACCCCAACTCGGTTGGCATTCATAACCTCGATGATGCGATCCCAGCCGTCATCCAGATCGTCGGTTCGCTGTTGTGGCTCGTCACGGTCTTCCTGGCGCGCCGCCAGCGGGCAGCCACAACGCAGCCCTAGCGACGAAAATGCCAACCACACCGATACCACAGCGCCCCGCTCGATGACGAGCGGGGCGTTTCCGTCTGCCGTACTAGAAAGTAATGTTGGCAGGTCCGCTGGCGGCGCACAAGTTGCGAGTGATACAATGCGCCAACGCCCTACTGATAAAAATAGCCGTTTGTTTGCAGAAGATAGGATGAGTGAGCGCCATGAAGCACAGCATTGTGAGCCTTGCCAGTACGCCCAGTACGCGATGAAACATCTGTGACATGGAAGGAAGAACAGCTTACGTCTAAGCATACAAACATACATGATGAGCAGCGCGAGAGCCATGAGACATCTGAGAGCCGTGAAAAACACGAGCGTGTGATTGACCTGCGCGCCGAGGGCCGACCGGAGCGCGCCTGGCTGATTGCAGTGGAGCGTGTTGGCGGCGATTCGCTGTGGGATGTGAACGATTCACTGACAGAGCTTGCCGCGCTGGCGAGTACGGCGGGCGCCGAGGTTGTTGGTTCGCTTATGCAGCGGCTCAAAACGCCCACCGCCAACCTCTATCTGGGAAAGGGCCGCGCCAACGAGCTGGCGCAGATTTGCCGTGAGCAGGACATCGCGCTGGTGATCGCCGACGACGAGTTGGCGCCCAGCCAGCAGCGCAGCCTCGAAGCGCTCACCGAGGCGCGGGTGATTGACCGCACGGCGCTGATCCTCGACATCTTCGCACAGCACGCCCGCACGCGTGAGGGTCAGTTGCAGGTGGAGCTTGCCCAGCTCGAATACCGGCTGCCGCGCCTCACAGGCAAGGGGCTGGCGATGTCGCGGGTGGGCGGTGGCTCACGCGGCGCCAGTGGTGGGGTAGGCGGCGCCATTGGCGTGCGTGGTCCCGGCGAGACCAAGCTGGAAATTGACCGTCGCCGCATCCGCGCACGCATTGCCGAGGTGCGCCGTGACCTTGAGATGGTGCAGCGACAACGCACCGTGCAGCGCCAGCAGCGCGCCGCCCAGGCGATTCCGGTGGTGGCGATTGTTGGATATACCAATGCGGGCAAGTCGACGCTTTTCAACGCGCTGACCTCGGCCTCGACGCTGGTAGAAGACAAGCTCTTCGCCACGCTCGACCCGACCACGCGCCATATCACGTTGCCCACTCACCAGGAGATGCTGCTCACCGATACTGTCGGCTTCATCCAGAAGCTGCCGACAACGCTGGTGGCGGCTTTTCGCGCCACACTCGAAGAGGTGGTGGAGGCTGATGTGCTGCTCGAAGTGGTGGACGCGACGCATGAGAACGCCATCGAGCAGAACCAGACCGTCAACGATGTGCTGGAAGAGCTTGGCGCGGCGGAGAAACCGCGTGTGACGGCGCTCAACAAGTGCGACGCCCTGGACGATCCTGAGGCGGTGGACACCTCACTCTATCCCAACGCCGTGCTGATCTCGGCGGCGGAGCGGCGCAACCTCGATGCGTTGCTCCGTCGCGTGGGCGAGGTGGTGGCGGAGGGTATGGCGCGAGTGCGCGTGCTGCTGCCCTATGAGCGTGGCGATCTGGTCGGGTTGTTCCACCGGCGCGGGCGTGTTCACCGGCAGGAGAACCAGCCCAACGGGACGCTGCTGACGGGGATGCTGCCCAGGAATCTGGTGGGCGTCTTTGCCGCCTATCGCGCCGCGCCGGAATACAGCGGACGACGCGCCATCGCGCCGCCCGCGCTGGATAGCGACGCCTCACCCGATAGCACATCCGAAGAGGAGTTGCAGGCGGCCATCTTCGATGAAGAGTGAGGCGGAGATCGCGGCATTGCAAGGCCGCGAGCGGCCCACCCACATTCACTAGAGAGGATTGGCAACCTATGGCCCGCGCTTCGTCGGCGAGGCGCCCTTCCGTGCCGCCACAACATCCGCAGAAGCGGCGCAGACAGGCGCGAGCAATGCCGATAGAGCAGGGTTCCGGGCGGCGGACACTGCTCCGCCGCCCGCATATGCCACGCTTCCCCCGCTATCAGCGCAACGTCTATCTGCTGCTGCTCTTTACACTGGGCAAGGGCTTCCAACTGAGCATCGCCCAACTCTCGATCAACCTCTACGCCTATAGTCTGGGCTACAAGCAGGACTTCATCGGTCTGCTGACGGCGACGCCTGCCCTCGGCGCGCTACTCGCCGCCGTGCCGGTAGGTTTGCTGGCGGACCGTATCAGCCGCAAGCCGCTATTGATCGTCAGTGGGCTGCTCAATCCGCTGGCGCTGGCGGCAGTTGCCCTGAGCAGTAATGCGCCGTTCCTGCTGGCAGCGAGCCTTGCCAACGGCATCCTCTCATCCGCCTACTGGGTGACGAATGTGCCGATCCTCAGCGAAAGCTCCAGTGATG